>JAUVIG010000198.1 GCA_030592825.1 Chlorobiota bacterium
AGGGCACTCCTAAAAACTCATTCGCATCAAAATTTCCATAGCTTTTCATAGACAATCCAAATTTATGAAACACTATCGGGATAATGTGATGAAATTTGGTGAAGTATATGAAAAGCTATGGAAACCCGTTGGGAACAAAGATAACAAATAATCTGCTTCGTCAATTATTTTTTGAAATAGCTAATGCTATTCCAAAAAAAATATGACTTGCATCTCATTTGTTCTATTTGTTTTTTGAAAGAAATGAGTTTTTAGGAGTGCCCTATACTTTTATGTATTATTTAGAAATACCTATTTTTTCTTTAAATTCATTCATTTTTTTCATTTCATCCTCTTTGTTTTTGCTGATATTATTTTCGATCATCGAATTCATAAGCATACTGAAAGATGATGTTAATGAGCCGTCAGAACCCGGACTAAAGTCAAATGTCAAAAGTGCTTTTAGAGCTTCAATAAAATCATTTTCATATCGACTGAAATTTCGTGCTAAAAATAACAGTTCTGAACCTACTCTTATGTTAAATTCTTCATTTGTCATACATTCTTCAGGTTCAAAAGCTACAGACATCATTTCAAGAAGCTCCATATTAACTGTTACATAAACATCTATACTTCTTGCAAGTTTTTCCAATGCAGATATTTCTTCAGTATCAACTATACCGTCACTCGCAATGGCTAATGTTGCAGGAGCATTACTTAAGAAAGTAAATAATTGTGCATTCGACATTATGAAATCCCTGTTTGTTGCAAAGTTATTTGTTTGGTCACGCATTTCTTTAAATACAGTTCTTATAAATACTTTATTTTCATTTGAAAGTTCATTGATATCCATAATACTAATTTTATAAATTTAAGATGTACGACAAATATACTAAAGTTTTTTTTAATTTCGTCTTTTTCCTTTTTTTGATCTGTTTTGAAAATTCTTACTTTTGTAAGATCTTTGTGTTTGCTGTTTAGGTTTTTCTTTTGACAGCTCAACAACAACATTCATTCCCTTATATTTACAACCGGCAAAAGCTTCTAAAATTTCTTTTTCGTAAGTATTTACGACTTCAAAAAATGAGAAGGTTTTCATAATATCAATTTTACCGACTTCGATATCACGCATTCTTGTTTTTTCGTTAATAAGCCCTATAAGTTTTGTAGGTGAAAGTTTCTTTTTGGAACCTAAATTAATAAAAAATCTTGAATAATTATTTTTATCTCTTCTGTTAGATTTTTTTGTTCCTTTTTCGTATTTCTCCTGATCTTCATTAATATTTAAATCAGGTGCATTTTTATAATATGATAAAAACCTGTTGAATTCAACGGAAACGAAATGATCAATCAATTCCTCTCTGCTTAACCAATTTAATTTTTTATAGATCAAATCTTTAAAAGGTTCGATTTGTGTTTGCTCAACTTCAATTTTCTCAACCTTTTCGATTAAATTGAATAATTGTTTTTCACAAATTTCCTTACCGCTCGGGACCTGTTTTCGTGTGATTTTTTTTCCTAAAATTTTTTCAATTTCCCTTAATCGAAATAATTCTCGAGAATGAATTAATGATAAGGAAGTTCCGGTTTTTCCTGCTCTGCCTGTTCTTCCGCTTCTGTGAATATATATTTTCGGTTCATCGGGAATATTATAGTTGATAACATGAGTTAAATCAGTAACATCTAAACCTCTTGCTGCAACATCTGTTGCAACTAAAATTTGCATATGCTTTGTTCTGAATCGATTCATAACATAATCTCTTTGAGCTTGAGAAAGATCACCGTGCAAGGCTTCAGCATTATAACCGTTTTCAATTAATTTATCAGCAACTTCTTTTGTATCTCTTCTTGTTCTGCAAAAAACTATACTGTATATTTTAGGATGAGAATCAATAATCCGTTTCAATACTTTATATCTGTCCCTTGCTTTAGCCAAATAATAGTAATGGTTGACATTTTCTGCTCCGATATTTTTTTTACCTGCTGAAATTTCTTCGGCATTCGACATGTATTTATTTGCGATTTTCATTATTTCCTTCGGCATTGTCGCAGAAAATAAAAGGGTTTGCCTGCTTTCGGGTGTTCCTGCCAGAATAGCATCCAATTCATCCTTAAAACCCATGTCTAACATTTCATCAGCTTCATCCAAAACTAAATATTCAATATGCTCAACCTTTAATTTTTTTCTTTTAATCAAATCCAATACTCTGCCGGGTGTTCCTACAACTATTTGGCAACCTTTTTTCAAATCACCGATTTGTTTCTCGGCACTTGCTCCTCCGTAAATTGTTGCTGTCTTAAGATTAGGGATGTATTTTGAATATGTTTTTATATCATTACTTATTTGAATACATAATTCACGAGTAGGGGATAAAATTAGTGCCTGTGTTAATTTTGACTCTAAATTAATTTGTTCTAATATCGGTAACCCAAAGGCTGCTGTTTTGCCGGTTCCTGTTTGCGCAAGAGCAACTAAATCGTTCTTTTCTTTTAGTAGGTGAGGTATGGTTTTTTCTTGTATCTCTGTTGGTTTTTCAAAGCCAAGTTCGCTTATAGCCTTGAGAATTAAAGGGTTGATACCCATTTCTTGAAATGTCAGCATATATCTTTTTTTATAAGGCTGCAAAAGTAAGTCTTTTTTATTACTGTGCTAATTTAACTGTTTTTATAAATGCGTAATAATTAATTATGTATCCGGATAAAATATAAAAAAACATACAAAAAAATGAGTTTGCAAAATTTTCTGTAAAAATTTATTTACCACTGATTTCCCCTTTTTGTTTTAGGTATTTTTAATATTATAATTTATATTTGTCGATTCTGCCGGATTATATTTACTGTCGCTCTGTTTAATAATGATATAAATATTAATAATGGAATTTAAAAATATTTATGAAGATACTAAGCGTGCCGAAGAATATGCCAAACTTGAATTTCCCGGAACATATTATTTGGCATACAGAGATTTATCCGAAATCATCTTAAAACATGTTAAAGGATGTAAAGCTATTGATTTTGGTTGCGGAACGGGAAGATCTACAAGATTTATAAAAAAAATCGGGTTTAATACAATAGGTATTGACAATTCTGAAAAAATGACAGAACATGCCAAAAATAATGATCCGACAGGTGCATATATTCTTATTAAAGATAGTAATTTTGAACAATTTGAAAAGAATCATTTTGATTTGATATTGTCTGTGTTTACATTTGATAATATTCCGGGCATTAAAAACAGATTTAATTATTTAAATAATTTTAGGAATTTAATAAATCAAGACGGCAGGATTATTCTTCTTGATTCAACTCCCGAAATATATTATAATGAATGGTCATCTTTTACTACAAAGGATTTTCCTGAAAATAAAAATGCAAAAAGCGGAGAAAAAGTTAAAATCATAATGAAAGATGTTAAGGATAACAGACCGGTAGATGATATTATTTGGTTCAATGAAGATTATTTGGATTTGTTTAAAAGAAGCAAATTAAAATTAATTAATTCATATAAACCACTTGGTAAAGAAGGAGAACCTTATAAATGGATTAATGAGAAAGACACAGCTCCTTGGATAATTTATGTATTAAAGAAATAGATTTAAATTATTTACAGCATTTATTTTTATTTTATTCAATATCAATCAAATGAAAAAATATACTTTGAATAATTCTTCAAAACTCCGAATTTTTGTGATAATATTTTCATTATTTTCATTCAATTCAGTTGCACAGAATGATTCCGCATTAATAAATAAGTTCATAAAAAAAACGGATATTTCTGCCCAATGGTTTTTAGCACATACATATGATATTACAGAAAATTCAAATCAATTTAGTTTAAAACGAGGGTATTTTACCATAAAAACAGATTTGAATCCTTATATTTCAGTAAGATATACACAGGATATTACTTTGGATAAAGAAGGTTCAGATGCAGGAAATGTGGAAATCAGGATGAAATACTTGTATATGAAATTAAAGCCTTTCAAGACCGGATTTTTTAAGAATTCGTTTGCCGAGTTTGGTTTGGTGCACAGGCCCTGGTTAGATTTTGAACAAAAAATTGATGACTATCGTGCACAGGGAAAGATGTTTATAGAAAAAAGCGGTATATTTAATTCAGCAGATTTTGGTATAACAATAGGCGGATTATTAGGCGGTAAACTTGAAAATAATATTCAAAAAAAGATTGGTACACATTATCCGGGCAAATTCGGAAGTTATTCCTTGGGAATATACAACGGTGCAGGTTATCATGATAATGAATTTAATAACAATAAAACCATAGAAGGCAGACTTACAATACGCCCGGTACCTGATTATCTCCCGGGCTTACAATTTTCATACAGTACGGCATTCGGTGAAGCAAATATTGAAGATCAAATTGCAGATTTTAATATGCACTTATTTTTCTTATCTTTTGAAAGTGCTTATCATATTTTTACAGCCCAATATTATTCAGGTATTGGTGATACATACGGAAGGTACTATTTGGATGGAAATGCATATCATAATGACGGATTTTCATTATTTGGAGAATTTAAGATTCCGAGAACACCGGTTGCTGTATTCTCAAGATATGATGACTTCACTTCACAACAAACATCTGTATATGAAAAAACAGGATATTTTGCAGGCTTAAGCTATCGTTTCTTGAAAAATAAAATTATTGCATATTACGGACAAGATATTATTGAAGGAGAAAAGAATGAGATTTTTGAAATTATTTTGGAAGTTGCATTTTAATATTTGCAAGAGATTAGGTGCATAGCAACTTTGCTGGCTGCCATATTCTAAATCTAATTATTTATGAAATTTTCTAATAATTAGTTGCTTTGCACCTTTTCGATCAGGCATTACTTTACACTATAATTCATTGAATCAAGGATATCAATGATTTTTTTCTTAAAATCGCCTTGAATTAGTATTTCATTATCTTTAACTGATCCGCCTACACCACATTTAGTTTTTAAAGATTTGGCGAGAGTTTTTATATCTTCATCTGTTCCGATAAAGCCGCTTATTAATGTTACGGTTTTGCCTTTTCTCTTTTTTTTGTCGATTTCAACTTTAAGATTTTGCTCACCGGGAGGAAGAGTTTCTTGTTCTTCTTCTGCATCATATTCATATTCAAAATCAGGATTTGTAGAATACATCATACCAAGCCTGTCTTTCCAATCTTTTGCCATTTCTTTCAAATTTTGACAAATTTAATTATATTTATGCAATAGAAATATGGGTTCTGTCATTATTTTACAGGAAGTATCTGTTATAAATACGATTATTTAACTGATTTTAATGATTCCTGCCTAGTCGGCAGACAGGAAATGCAATAATGATTGAATGCTTCCTGCCTGTCGGCAGACAGGAAATAATTAAAAACCATATAGTTTAATCAATAATATCAAGATATGATTTTATAACTGTGACTTTTTGTTATTATTGCATTGCAGCATTTAATCATTTTAGTATTTGTAAATATTCCGCTAAAGTGGTGAACCCGAAATATATATAAAAATGTCTAAAGAAATAGCCGGTAAAATAAAGGATTGGAATAAATATTATATTGATAATGAGAATGAAACTATGCCGTGGTACAGTATGCATTTGGATAATGATATTAAAAATGAATTAGAAATCAGAAAGATTACAGGCGGTACATTTTTGGATTTAGGAACCGGACCGGGAACACAGGCTTCTGCCTTATTTAAAATGGGTTTTGAAGTTACAGGGGTTGATGTTTCAGAAAAAGCAATTGAAAAAGCAAAATTATTAAATGAGAAAGTAAACTATATTCAAGATGATATTTCAGATACTAAATTGTCAAGTACATTTGACTATATAATGGACAGAGGATGTTTTCATGTTTTTAAACCCGAACAAAGGGAAATATTTGTAAAAAATGTTTACAGCTTATTAAATCCGGGCGGATTATATTTTCTGAAATGTTTCAGCCACAAACAAGAGGGTGATACAGGCCCTCAAAGAATATCACCTGATGATATCCATGATTCTTTCGGTAAATTATTTAATATTCTGTCAATCAGAGATTCTGTTTTTGACGGAGAGCGATCTTCTATGCCGAAGGCTTTGTTTGTTGTTATGGAGAAGGAATAAATATGAATGCCCAAATTTATTCAAATTTAATATTTATTATTTCGTTTTTAAACTCAATTATTATAGTTAAATATGAGTCAACTGCATTCATATTATGATAGCCCGGTCTAAAATCAGTTTTGGATAAAAGCATTATGATTTTTTCTGTATAAGTTTTTGAAAATGATTCAATGACATCAATATTACCAATTTTACCTGATTTTAAAATAACACATTTTAACTTTATCTTTCTATGTTTATCTTTTTGTTCTTTTGAGAGTTTAATATTATCATTTAAATATTTTCTAAAAGCTAATATTCCACCTGGGTATTGTGCTTTATAATGCAAATCATCAAAAATGTAATTATTAGTGTAAATAAAGTTTGAATTTATACTTCCTGTCATGTCATGTCTATTAAAATCTTTATTTATTGAATCACATACAGCCCAAGATATTACCGGTTTCAATGAGAAGGTAATGGAGTCTTGTTCAATTCCCATAAAACCGGATACAAATTTCATTTTATAAATTATTTCGGGATTTGCAGGATTTGGTTGATAAACCCAATTAAATTTTACTTCAGATATTCCGTTAGGAATATTTGAACTTACAAGCCAATTGCGATTACTGAAAATTTGAAATATTAAAGGATTTTGAATTTTTTTGTTATTGTCTTTAATATAAGGAAAGAAATATTTTATCCATCCGCTGATAAATGGTCCGCCACTTCCGTTATCCCATTTGTAAATAGAATTCCAAAATTCTTTATCAATATTACCTTTTGAAGTTGCAATTATTTTGTCAATAATTGGATTAAGTTTATTAATCCACATTTCTAATTCATATTTTCTTAAGTAATTTGTATTAGTTTTTAGTTTTTCCCAATCTTCAGGACTCCCTTCC
>JAUVIG010000049.1 GCA_030592825.1 Chlorobiota bacterium
AGGCTTGTGAAATGTTTAGAATCAGGAGTTTACTTTTGTAAATGACTGATTGTAAACATGAGCATAACAGCTTGTGCCGAACTTGTTTCGGTAAAGAAATCGGACATTATGGACAAGCACTAATTAATCTTATCAGCCTGCTTATATTTATTCCTGTAAATATAAGCAGCAATAACACCTGCTATTGCTCCGAATAAATGACCTTGCCATGAAATACCTTCTTGCCCGGGAATAATTCCCTTTATAAGTACACCTCCGTACAAGACCAAAATAATTACACCTATTAAAATAGATTTAAAACTTTTTCTGAAAATTCCGCTAAACAGAATAAACCCGATATAAGAAAAAATAACACCGCTTGCGCCAATATGTATAGAATTGGATTGAGCAAAAAGCCACACGGCAAATCCGCCCAATAATACAGAGAATATAGTTACCGGTATCCACAATTTTCTGTAAAAATGAAGAATAACAAATGTTAAAATAAATAAGGGGATTGTATTAGAGATCAAATGACCCCAATTTGCATGCAAAAAGGGAGATAAGGGAATTCCTATTAAACCTTCAACTGTTCGAGGTTGTATTCCTAAATTTCTGAACTCTGCAAAAAAGACTATAAAATTTGCAATAAATACAATCCATATAATTGCTGTTACCCAAAGAGTTGTTATAAAATTTTTTTCATCTGTTTATATTTTAATTGTTTTTAATTATCACAACTTTTTTTATTCCGCATTCTTTTCCGTTAATGCTTATTCTTAAATAATAAATTCCGGAAATTTTATCTGAAATGCTTAACGTTATTGTATTTTGATTCAGTGTGTAATTCTCAATTTTATTTCCTTTGCCCGAATAATCATATAAAACAAAATCAACTTCGTCGCAATAATTGTAAGCATTACCAATTTCAATGTTTATTAATTCTTTTGTCGGATTTGGATAAATATTAAATGTTATGTTTTTTTCTTTTGCATCTATTGATACAGAACGATTAAAATTTGCACAAAGTTTTCTGTCTGAGGTAACAGCAAAACTATAATTCGGGTCAGTTGAAACTTGCAAATCGTTTTCTGTCCAATCAATAAAAACAAAGTTATCATTCGGAACTGCCGTTAGGTTTGCCGTTTCTCCATAGTTATAACTTCCGGTACCGTTTATTGTTCCTCCGTTTACAGGATTTACTCTTGCTAAAATGTCATAGCCTGTATTGCTGAAGCTAATCTCCAAAATATTAAATCCATAAACCCCCCAACTGTAATCACTTGATATTTCTTGCCACAAATACCAATGAATATTATTATCCCATGTGTCATAAATTGCATACATTAAGTTAATATCATCATAAGCTATACCTGTTACAAAATGATCTGTATCACCGTCACCATTACAGTCGACTAACAGAACAACCGGTCTGTTATTATTATTTTCATTTTTATAAATATCCCTACTTGAGCCGGAAAAGCAATTATAAGATGTGTTTAATTAATAACTGCTGTTTTGCATTTGAATGAAATCTTCAAAAGCATTATCAACCATGTTACTCCAACTCCAACCATATCGATTTTCTTCACTGCTCCAAGATGTTTCCATAAAATCCGCTATACAATCAGATGTGTGTGCTCCGCCAAGTTCTGATTTATCTTGGAATAAATCAGGATAATAATCTATTGGAACAGAATAATCATCATAATGATCAGAATTAGCTATTGCATTGTTTACATTTTCACTTTGATCGGAAGCGTCTCCCGGAATAAGATCAGAAAAACCAATAAAATCATAATATCCTATTACCATACCTAATGCTGTCGGTCCGCAACCGTGTTGCCATAAATATGACGGAACATTATCAATAATAACTTGGCTTCTTGTTATTTCTCCTGTTATGCCTTTGCTTATGTTTTCAGGTCTGTATTTTCCTGTTGTGCTTTGCTGAGCATTTAAATGCGTAAATAAAGCAAGTCCTAAAATAAGAATGACTGTTTTTTTCATGTAAAACTTATATTAAATCAGTTATTAGCTGTCAATAATTTATCAAATTTAGATATTTTTCATAAAATATTAGTCATTATACAAATTTGTTTGATAGAAATCTTCATAAATATCATATTAACACGAATAAAACAGAAATCAGAAAAACTGTTTAGGTATAAGGGAAGAAAAAAAATCAAATAATTCTATTGAAAAACATTATTGAAAATGCTGATCACAAAGGGATTTGCAATTTTAGAACTTAGCTTAATCCGACCATAAAAAAACTCCCAAATGTGTAAAAAAACTTGGGAGTTATAGTAGTTTAAAAAATGTTTTTAGAAATGGAACATCAAAAAGAAGTTAGCAGAAGGATTACCTGTACCCCATCCGTGTCCGGAATTACCCGGTCCTTGTGTTTCTGTTTTACTTTCAATTTCGTTTACATTCCAAATATCATAATCATAACTGGTTTGACCTTGTTGGAAATACATATATCCGTAACCCAGTTCAGCACCGATTGAAACTTTCGGGAAAAGGAAACATTCTACTCCCATGAAGCCGCCAAGACCGAATCCCATCGTTTTACCGTTATATTGAGTTGTTTTTCTTCCTCCGTCTGCCAAAATATTAATTTGTCCTGAATAATTCCATTCTGTCGAAGTTGGTTCCGGGTTTAATTCTGACATTGGATTACCGTAACTGTACAATACATCAGAATTTTGCATTAAGAAATAAAGATTCCCTCCCATGTAGCCTTGTACTCTTGTATTTCCTCTTCTCATTTCATAACCGGCACCTATAACAAATGTAGAACCTTTAACATTAAGCATATCTTCTGTTTTAGCATTGCTTAACGGATCATCTAAAATTGCAGCATCATCTTGAACATACACACTATTATATGAATTAACCCCTGTATATTCAAAACTTATTCTCGCAGCTGTTTTATCATCAAGAAAATATTTTAAAAATATTTGACTTGAGGTGGGTGCTTCTGTACTAAGATATAAATTATTAATACCGACCGGATAACTTAAAAAATCTGCAGCTGGTGCATTGTTAAAGACATTGCCGTTAAAAGAATTGCCAATATATGTAAAAATAGGATTCAGTGATATTCCTATTGCTATATCTCCTTCTTGGGGTAATATAGGAAAACCGTTTTTATTTACAAGCACCTCTGTATCATCATATGTATCTGTATCATCATATATATCAGTGTCTGTATCTGTATCTGTCTGTGCATTAGCACACATAAAGATACTGAAAATTAAAGTGAATGATATTATTATTTTTTTCATTGTCTATACTTTTTTAATAAAAAATCAATTAATCTGATAATAGCTATTAATAACTATAATAAAAGTCTAATATTTCTGTCTCTCCATAGACAATTGTTACACTTTGTTGACCGGCAGAGAATACTGTTCTTTCGGTAGTTTCATCCCATTGAACTTGGTTATAAACAAAGTCATTTGGCATAATTGTTACACTCACACCGTTAGCATTAGTTGGTAAATCAATAGTATATTCACCGGAACCGTTAAGAGTTGTTTCATAAAGTAAGTATTCTCCATCAGGTGCTTGTGAGTTTAAATCAATTTTTTCAATTTGAAAGATAACCTTTGTTCCCGAAGGTGCATTTTCCATTCCTGCAGTAAACAAATTTAAATCAGCTTGCATTTTACCTTCAATAGTCGCGGTTTGGTCGGTTTTTACTACTACCGGAGAAGCAACTTCTGCTTTTTTACAACTAACAACAGTTACAGCTGTAAAGCCAAATAATACAAATAATAAAATAAATACTTTTTTCATTTTAATTAAATTTAAAGTTAATAAATAATGTTTAATGTTTAGTAATGTTAATTTGATACTGCAAATGTAAATACTTTATTAATATATACCTAAAATAATAAAACAATTTATTATTGTTCTATATATTTTTTCAGGCTGTAAGATAAATAAAACCGCAGAAAACCATCTTCTTCTTCAGAAAATAGAAATCTCCGGTTTTTTATCTTTTAAAATTGTCCTGTTTTATTTAGTTAATTCCCAACTCTTTTTCAACAAGACCTGTAACATCATCAGCATCATCATAATAGAGCAGTGTATATTTATCAATAATAAACTTATAACCGTATTTTTCAGCAACGTTTTTTAAAGCATCATTAAATTTCTTTCTGATAGGTTCATAAATTTCATTTTGTTTTTTAATTGCATCTTCTTGAGCTGAAATCTGAAATTTTTGAATACGCTCACCCAATGATTTTAATTCGTCAATTTTTGTTTCTTTTAATATTTCACTGAGAGTTGCCTCATTATCTTGATAGTCTTTGGCTTTCATATTATACTCTTCTTGCATGCCTTTTATTTGATCTTCGAGAGCTTTTACATATGCCGTATATATTGTATCAGCTTTTTGAACTTCCGGCATTTTTTTATAAACAGCATTTCCGTCTATATGTCCGAATTTAAATTTCTGTGCATTAATTGTTAAAACTGAAAATAAAACAACAAAAAATAATAATGATAATTTTTTCATATTAAATAAGTTTTTATAATTAAAATTGCTGCAAATATAGAAAATTTTTGTTTTAATCTAAAAAATTGCTCTGATACTTAATCCTCCGGCATGAATGATTTTATTGTTTTCAGATTTTCTGCCGGAATAATTCAGTTCCAATTGAAGATATTCCGATAATTGTTTCTGCCATAATACAGACCAAACATAATTTTTTCCGCTTTGCAATCCTTCAAGCATTTCATAGGAAATTGATGTATTTTCAGTCCCTTCAAATTCTATATCTATATAATCAAATTTTGCTGTAAAACTGCCTTGATTTAAGGAAATAAACCTATACTCTGCTCCTGCATTATACGATATTAAAAATTCCTCGCCTGTAAGATTTGTCTTCTTTTTAAAAATAAAATTAGTTGTTATATCATTCTTTTTGTCTGCCTTAAATATGAGGGAGGCTTTATTCTCATAATATTCAATATTATAATTACTGTATGTAAAGAATTCTGAACTGTATGTCTTATTTCCTTTCTTAAAAAAATTTGAAAAAATAAACTGATTTAAATTCTGATTTAAATTAATGTGATGAAAATAATTAGTTCGAGTATCAATTCCGTTTACCGTAAGAATTCTGCTTTTGTTTGATATTACAGTATAATTAAGTTTTGTATGTGTTTTTGAAATTTCAAAACCAATATTATTTTTTAATATTGAATTTAAAGACAAAAGTACTGTATCAGGAAATTCAATTTTTATATAATCTGCGGAATGATTCAGTTTTCGGTTCAGTTTATATGAAAACCGATTCGAAAACATTGAGATAACCTTTTTAAATCCTTTTTCTTTAAACCAAATTCTTCTCGGTGTTAAATTAAGCACTTGATAAAAATTTTGGCTGTAAACTTTTCTGTATTCATTACCGGGAAGAGATACTCTGATATAATTTGCTTCATCTTGAAAATTTGCTTTCACAAACTCATTAAGTTCTTTAATATTATTTCCGTTAAAATCTTTCCATGCAAAAATACCTTGTCCTGCTTGAACCTCAATGTATGAAAATTCTCTTACAAGCTCATTGCCTGTAACATGTTCAATAAAACTTGTCGTAGAAATTGAACCTTTAAAAACATTTATTGAATGCCGGAACCTTGCAGCCATTGTATTTTCAGAAACATCTTCGGTTGAGCTTGTATCTGCAATATGTAATTGTCTGTATGTTAAATCAGTGTTGAATTTATGACTTTTTGTATTTATCAACTTTCCGGAGATATTAAAATTATGAGAGTTTGAAACAAAATTAAGGTTTTCACCAATTGGTAAAAAGTCTTCTCTGTTTACATAACTTACCTTAAATGATCTTTTTTTAGAATCCGGTGTTTTCACAAAAGTTTCCCATTGATTAAACCGGAACGATCCGGATGAAATACTGTCATTTTCTTTAATATTGAGTATATTTTTCTCTCCCGAATCAGCAATTCCTATAATCAAGAAAGGTAATTTTCTTTCTATTTTTGCATTATAACGAATAAATTCACTCACACTGACAGTATCGTTCGATTTAAGATAATTAAAATGAATATCTGCGGAGTAGTTTTTTTTATTAAAAGACATTACAAAATTGCTTTTATTTCCGAAATAATCATTGTCTCTTTTAAGAAAGTCTGTCCCTATTCCGATTTTTCCAAAGTTCTTTTTAAAAAAATTCATATGTAGGTTAAAAAATTGTTCATTGAAAGTCGTATTTGTTTGAATTAAGTTCCAATCTCTCTCAAATTCTGTATTTTTATATGGTTCTAATGCATCAAAATGTTTATCTGTAAACATATATTCAGAACCGAAATTTAAATACGTTTTACTTGTATCTTTTTTTAATAAGTTCTTCTCAATGCCTAATTTCAAAGCATATCCTAAATTATCTTTATTACCTTTATCGGAAAACAAATTGAGGTCGTTATTTGTAAACGCTGCTTCATAAAAAAGATTTGTATTATTTTTTAACTCGGTTTTGCCGCCAAAATTCATCATCTGTTTCTTTTTTGGACTGATTAATAATTTCAGCGGTTCGTAGTTACCTTGTTTTATGCCGTTTTCAGGTGCAACCCATTGATAAACCCTTCCGTTTATTCCGTTTTGTATTCGAATATAATTGCCGGAATTTTCCCCTGCATATGAGAACCCTAATCTGTAAACATCGGCTGTAGAATCATTTGTATAAACATAAACGCTCTCAAACAATAAGAAATCGATAATAGTATCCGTTTTTCTGTATAATACTTCATCACTATTGAATGATTCGAGTAAAACGCTGTTTTCTACAACAGCTTTATGAATATCATCTCCTACGGAGTTTAGCAAAATTTTTTGTTCATCACTTAGTTCTTGCGTGATATTTTGATTTTTTGCATCATGCTCTGAAAATAAATTTATATAAAATTCTGATGTTTTTGTTTTTATTACATTTTCTGAACTTAAAGCAAATCTCGCATAACTCAAATTAGAATATTCAAATTCTGCAATAATTCTGCTGTCTTTAGTAATCGTTCTTTTTGCTGTAAATGTAAGCTCGCCGGCATTATAATCAATTGTATAATCATTTTCGTTACCCCTTACAAGTAATTCTCCGTTAATAAATATCTTTTCACTTCCGGATAAAATGATAACATATAATTCGTTATTTGCTCCGGATAATTTATACGGTCCTTGGTTTCCTTCTTGTCCGGGAATTTTTTGC
This sequence comes from Chlorobiota bacterium, assembly GCA_030592825.1. GTDB lineage: Bacteria > Bacteroidota > Bacteroidia > Bacteroidales > JAADGE01 > JAADGE01. The sequence continues at coordinate 7,221 of JAUVIG010000049.1, forward strand.
CTTTTGAATTTTCCTTTAGAAACTGCTGCATTTAAAGCAGATGTAACATTTATGTTTTTGTTTAAATTATAATTTGTCATAAATCCGGCTCCTTTTACTTTTTTATGTAAATTCATAAAGTAACCTTCCGGTTTATTTATATCAAAATCACCTACTGTCAATCTGCTTTTTTTTGATTTCAATTCAATAAAAACCTTATCAAATTCTCTTAAATGTTGCGATGTTCCGTCTGCTTGTACAGGAATATTACTGTCTGAAATATTAGCAGTAACAGATATTTCAGGGCTTATATTTCCGGTTAATTGCAAATTAAAATCAGAATTAACAGACGCGTCTTGGTTGTTACCGAATGTTATTCCGCGGGATATACTTCCTGATTTATTAAGTTGTGAATTCGAAAAAAAATTATCGGTATTATCAATCGGTGAATACCTTTTATTTTCTTTTCTTTTTATATTGTCAGATACAATATTACTTTCTTTATGTACATATTTTTCAGAAAAGCTTATAGGAAATGTTCTGTAGTTAAATGTCAGAGTATCAATATTATACTTTGAGTTTTCAATCTCTTGTTTATTTATTAAAAATAATGCATTAGAATAATCAATTTTATAAAAATTCTCCGGCAATTGTTTTCCTTTAAATGAAACAGAAACTGAACCCGGAACAATGCTTAATGTATCCAAAATAATTGAATCATTCATCAAAAAAATTTCTTTTTCTTGCTTATTGCTTAAAGATTGTGCTGTTAATTCTTGAGCTACAAAAAAAACAGATATTATAATAATGATTTTTTTCAATTATCTCAGATATAATTTACAATGTATGCAAAAAACGAAACTTCCCGGATTAAATTATTATTAAAAGCACAGGAAAAATGATTATTTAACCATAGAAGCTTCCTATTTGCCGATAAGCAGACTATATGACCTACAAAATTATAAACATAAACATATGAAATTAATTATAAAATATTTACTAATATTGCGGTAAATGTCTGAAAAAAAGAAAATATTGGTTTTCATCGACTGGTTTTTACCCGGATATAAAGCCGGCGGACCGATTAGAAGTGTTGCAAATATGATTGAACATTTATCGGAAGATTTCATTTTCAAAATAATTACAGCTGATACTGATTATTTAGAAATTGAGCCCTACAAAAATATTAAGAGCAATAAATGGATTATGCTTAATGAAAATACTTCTGTTTATTATCTTTCAAAAAAAAATATAACAAAAAACAAATTAAAAGAATTAATTACAACTGCGGAATTTGACATTGCATATATAAACGGAATTTATTCGTTTTACTTTTCAATACTTCCGTTGTTCCTTTTAAGAAAAGAAAAAAAGAAAAAAATTGTTGCTGCCAGAGGAATGCTTTCTGAACATGCTTTTAGTTCTAAAAGTTTGAAAAAAACAATTTTTTTGAAAGTTGGAAAAATGTTAGGTCTATATAAAAGTGTCATATTTCAGGCAACAGATGAGAAAGAAGCAGTCCGGATTAAAAAAATCATAAAAAAGGCTAAAAAGATTGTAACTGTGCCTAATTTGCCTAAATGTTTTTCGCATCTAAAAATAAAAACAAGAAAAAAGGAAGCGGGTTTTCTGAAATTAGTTAGCATTGCGCGTATTTCAACAGAAAAGAATACTCTTTTTGCTTTGAAAACATTATCTGGTTCTGTTTTTAGAGGCAAGATACAATTTGATTTATACGGATCTGTTTATAATCAACAATACTGGTCTGAATGTATTAAAATAATTGAAAAATTACCTGAAAATATTACTGTAAGCTACAAAGGAAGTGTTGAAAATCATAAAGTACATGACACCTTTTCAAAGTATCATTTTTCATTTATGCCTTCTAAAGGTGAAAATTTCGGACATTCAATTTTAGAAAGCTTCTCTGCCGGTTGCCCTGTAATTATAAGCGACCAAACCCCATGGCAATGTTTGGAAGAAAAACAAATTGGTTGGGATGTTGATTTGCTCAATATTGAACAATTTATTAATACAATACAAAAATGTATTGATATGAAACAAGTAGAATATGATATTATGTCAAAAAATTCATTTCAATTTGCTCATGAATTTGCAGATAATGATGAATTAATTGATAAATACATAAAATTATTTTCATAAAAAATGTATTTTTGCAGACTAATTATTAATTTTAAAAAAAGACTATGTATATTCTCGGATTAAACGCATTTCATGGTGATTCCGCAGCATGTTTATATAAAGATGACAAACTTGTTTTAGCTATTGAGGAAGAAAGATTGCGCAGAATTAAACATTGGGCAGGTTTCCCTACAGAATCAATTAAAGCTTGTTTAAAAGAAGGTGGTATAAAAATCACTGATATTGATCATATTACAATTTCAAGAAATCCGTCAGCAAAACTTTTTAATAAAATTACACATGCTTTAAAAAAAATGCACAAACTGTCAAGTTTGTTTGATAGAATTGCTAATACCGGAAAAATTATTTCAATAAACGATATTTTATCAAGGGAATTTAATATTGAAAAAGATAAAATAAAAGCAAAAATTCATAATATTGAACATCACCGCTCCCACATGGCTAGTGCTTTTTTTATTTCTCCTTTTAAAGAAGCTGCAATATTATCTATTGATGGTTTTGGTGATTTTACATCTACTATGATAGGCTTCGGCAAAGGAAATGAAATTACGGTTTTAGATTCTGTAACATTTCCTCATTCTCTTGGTATTTTTTACACTGCTTTTACACAGTTTCTCGGTTTTTCAAAATACGGAGATGAATATAAAGTAATGGGGCTTGCTCCATACGGAGAACCAAATTATATTAATAAAATTAAAGATATTGTCGAACTGACAGAAAACGGCCTTTTTAAATTAAATCAGAAATATTTCAAGCATTCTAAAGAAGGAGTAACTATGACATGGGAAGACGGCTATCCTAATATCGGCGGTGTTTTTTCAGATTATATGATTGAAAAATTCGGACCTGTAAGGCAAAAAGAAGAGCCAATTACAAAATATCACATGGATTTAGCAGCATCTGTTCAAAAAATGACTGAAATTACAACTTTTCATATACTAAATAATTTGCACAAAAAAACAGGGTTTGAAAATATCTGTATTGCCGGCGGTGTTGGTCAAAACTCTGTTACGAACGGTAAAATTTATTTGAATACTCCGTTTAATAACGCATATTTACCGCCTGCCGCCACAGATGCCGGCACAGCATTAGGTTCTGCTCTTTGGTTAAAACATCAAATTAATAAAGAAAAAAGATTAGAATCTCCATTATTAAATGCAGATACCGGAAATAAATTTAATGACGAACAAATTATTGAACAATTAGAAAAACATGATCTGCAAATAATAAAAAAATCAGATGAGGAAATATACGAAACAGTAACAGAACATCTTATTAATGGTGGTGTTGTCGGATGGTTTAAAGGACGTTCAGAATTTGGTCCTCGTGCATTAGGCTATCGTTCAATTTTAACAGACCCGAGAAGAGATGACGCTAAAGAAATTCTAAACTTAAAAATAAAAAAAAGAGAGAAATTCAGACCTTTTGCTCCTTCAATTTTATCTGAACACGTTAATGAATATTTTGAACAGTCGAAAAATGTACCGTTTATGGAAAAGGTTTATCAAATTAAAGAGGAAAAAAGAAAAATTATTCCTGCTGTTACACATGTTGACGGTTCCGGCAGGTTACAAAGTGTTCATAAAGAAATAAATCCTAAATATCATGCAGTAATAACACACTTTTATAAAAAAACCGGAGTTCCTATTGTTCTTAACACTTCTTTTAACGAAAACGAACCTATTGTTAACACACCAAAAGAGGCAATTGATACATTTTTAAGAACTAAAATGGACTTATTGGTTTTAGAAAATTTTATAGTGGAGCGTTAATTTTTATTCTGTAAATTATTTGTAATAATTGTAAAAAAGAAAATTGACTAACCTTAATTATGTCAATTTTTATTCAATGAAAGTCTCAATAATAACAGCAACATACAATAACGAAAATACTGTTGAAGATACTGTTTTATCTGTATCTTCCCAAACATACAAAAATATTGAACATATTATTATTGACGGAAATTCTTCTGACAATACAATTCAAATCATAAAAAAACATCAAGATAAAATTGCAAAAATTATAAGTGAGCCTGATAAAGGCATTTATGATGCTTTAAATAAAGGGATAAAATATGCATCCGGTGATATAATATGTTTTTTGCACGCAGATGATATTTATGCAGATGATACTATAATCGAAAAAGCAGTAAACCTTTTTTCAGAAAAGCACACCGATAGCATCTATGGGGATTTGCAGTATGTTGCAAAAGAAGATACCGGTAAAATAATCAGATATTGGAAGTCCGGAGAATTTACATTTTCTAAATTAAAAAAAGGATGGATGCCTCCTCATCCTACATTTCTTGTAAGAAAAGAAATTTACGAAAATTGCGGTGTTTTCGATACAAACTTTAAAATTGCGGCCGATTATGATCTTATTTTGCGCTTTCTCGGAAAACATAAAATATCAACGGCTTATCTTCCGGAGGTGATGATTAAAATGAGAATTGGCGGTGAAAGCAATAAAAGTTTGAAAAACATCATAAAAAAAATGAAAGAAGATATAAAAGTTTTAAAGAAGAACAAACTCGGCGGTTGGCAAACTGTTATAATGAAAAATATTATAAAAGTTCCTCAATTATTTAAAAAATAATTTTATGCAGATTAGGGTTTGAATTCTTAATTTACATAAGCTATATTGGCAAAATTTGACAGATATTTAAACATTCAAGCATTAAAAAAATGATACCCCGAGAAACCGTTGATAAAATATTCGATGCCGCTGATGTTTACGATGTTATAAGAGATTACGTAAACTTAAAAAAAGCCGGTGCAAATTATAAAGGAAATTGCCCTTTTCATGATGAAAAGACTCCTTCTTTTATGGTTTCTCCTGCTAAAGGTATATATAAATGTTTTGGTTGCGGTGCTGCCGGAAATGCAGTTAAATTTGTAATGGAACACGAAAAAGTTTCTTTTCCGGAAGCTCTTAAAATCCTCGCAAAAAAATATCACATTGAAGTTATTGAAGAAGAATTATCTGAAGAAAAAATCCAAGAAAAACAAGAACGAGACAGTTTATTTATCGTTACCGAATTTGCTAAAAACTTTTTTAAGAAAACACTTCAATCTACAGAAGAAGGGAAAAATATAGGATTAAGTTATTTTACAGAGCGTGGTTTCAGAGATGATATTATTAAAAAGTTTGAACTCGGTTGGAGTCCGAAGAAAAGAGATGCATTAACAGAATCAGCATTGAAAAGCGGATATAAACTGAAGTTTCTTGAAAATACCGGACTTACAATTGTTAAAAAAGAAAGCAATTATAATTTTGATCGCTTTTCGGAACGTGTTATTTTTCCTATTCATACCCTTTCAGGAAAGGTTATTGCTTTTGGCGGCAGAACTTTAAAAAAAGACAGTCAAACAGCAAAATATCTTAATTCTCCTGAATCTGAAATATATCATAAATCAAAAATTCTTTACGGTATCTATTTTGCAAAAAACTCAATTGTTAAACATGATAAATGTTACATGGTTGAAGGATATACAGATGTAATATCTATGTATCAATCAGGTATTGAGAATGTTGTTGCTTCTTCCGGTACAGCTTTAACAACAGATCAAATCAAATTGGTACGCCGATTCACTACCAATCTCACAATTATTTTTGACGGTGATCCCGCAGGTATTAAAGCTTCTTTAAGAGGTATTGATCTGGTTCTTGCAGAAGAAATGAATGTTAGAATAGTAACATTACCTGAAGGTGAGGATCCTGATTCTTTTGCACGCTCAAAATCAACACAAGAACTTGAAACATTTATTAATGAAAATGAGAAAGATTTTATTGAATTTAAAGCAAAACTTCTCGCTGAAGATGCTCATAATGATCCTGTAAAACGTGCAAATTTAGTGAAAGATATTGTACGTTCTGTTGCCGTTATTCCTGATAAGATTCTACGTGCCGAATATATCAGATCAACTGCAAAATTATTAGATACTAAAGAGGAAATATTATATGAAGAAGTAAGAAAAGTCTTAAGAAAAAATTATGATGATAACAGAAAACATTTCAATCAACAGACATACAGAAAAACCATACAAACACCGCAAATTCCGGCAGAAATAACAGGTGTTTTTTCAGAAATCAATGAAAAGGAAATAATATCATATTTGTTGAACTTCGGAAATGAAATTATTTCTTATGATGAAAATAATATTGCAAATTTAACTGTTGCTCAATATATAATCAATGAAATTAAAAATGAGCATTTAGAATTCAATAACTTGATATACAAAGAAATTTTTGAAGATTATGAGGAATTCTTTTCTTCTGATAATGAATCAATTATCGATTATTTTTTAAAACATCAAGATGAAAAAATCAGCAGTGTTGTTGCAGAACTTACCGGACCTTCTAAAGAGCTAAGCAAGAAACTTTGGAGCATACTAGGTGGTACTACTGATCTTCCGGGTATGAGATTATATGATACTGTTCCGGAAGCAATTGATAAATTCAAATTAAAAATTGTACAAATAAAAATCAAAGAAGTTGATAAAAAGATTATTAAAATATATGAACAAGAATCTGAAGAACAAGAAAAAAAATTGGAAGAATTAAGACAAGAAAAATTAAAACTAAATGACTTCAAAATTAAACTAACCAATTTTACCGACAAGTCTGCTTTACTTTAGGAAGTGTCAAGTAATGTAAAACAACTTTTCTAAAAAACTATCCTCAATAAATTTTCCTTTTTTTGTAATATAAATTTTGTTATTCTCTCTAATCAAAAAACCGTTTTTTATGTGTTCTGCTGAATGCCTGATTATGTAATCCGAATATCCGGTTCCGAATGTATCATTTATATAGTTTAAATCAACACCTTTGATTGTTCTTAAACTTGTTATTAAATAATCGTTATATTTGTCTGTTACAGAGAGAATTTCTATTTCATAATGATTAGTTTTATTGTTTATTTTTTCAATATATTTTGTTAAGCTCTTCACATTAAA
>JAUVIG010000063.1 GCA_030592825.1 Chlorobiota bacterium
ATAAAATAATCCCTGCAGGTTTTAACGCGGGTTGCGTATATCTGCAGGGAAAGTAAAGGAATAATTTGCTAAAGTTCAGATACCTGTTTATTCATAAGACTCAATCGGGTCGCAAGTACACATCAAATTTCTGTCGCCGTAAGCATCATCAATTCGGTTTACGGGTATTTGAAATTTATTTGCTCTGATATGCTGTAAAGGATAGGCAGCATCTTCTCTTGAATATTTATGTTCCCAATTGTCTGATATTAAAACTTGTTCGCTGTGGGGTGCATTTTTTAATAAATTGTCTTGCTTATCTGCTTTTCCGCTGATAATATCTTGTATTTCATTATAGATTGATTTCATGGATTCAATAAATTTATCCAATTCTTGTTTAGATTCACTTTCGGTTGGTTCAACCATCAGCGTTCCGTGAACGGGGAACGAAAGAGTGGGAGCATGGAAACCGTAATCCATCAAGCGTTTTGCAATATCTGCTTCAGTGATGTCGGCTTCTTGCTTAAAGTTACGGCATTCAAGAATCATTTCGTGGGCAACAAAACCGTTTACGCCTGTATATAAAATATCATAATGTTTTTTCAAAGATGCAGCAATATAATTCGCATTTAAAATGGCAATTTGTGTTGATTTTAAAAGACCTTCTGCACCAAGCATTTTCAAATAACCATGTGTAATACTTAAAATACTTGCACTTCCCCAAGGTGCGGCAGAAATTGCTTTAATGGCTTTTTTTCCTCCTGTTTTTACAAGCGGATGTCCGGGTAAAAATTCTGATAAATGTTTGGCAACTGCTACAGGCCCTACACCCGGTCCGCCACCTCCGTGAGGTATTGCAAATGTTTTATGCAAATTCAAGTGGCAAACATCTGCACCAATTTTTGCAGGATTTGTAATTCCTACTTGTGCATTCATATTTGCTCCGTCCATATAAACTTGTCCGCCGTTTTTATGAATGATGTCACACATCTTCACCGCGTCGGTTTCAAATACGCCGTGTGTCGAGGGATAGGTAATCATCATTGATGAGAGCTTTTCTTTATGTTCTTCGGCTTTCAGCTTTAGGTCTTCTATATCAATATTACCGTTTTCGTCGCATTTTATAACAACAACTTTCATACCTGCCATAACAGCACTTGCAGGATTTGTTCCGTGTGCAGATGCGGGAATTAAAACAGTATCTCTTTGTTCTTGTTTGTTTCGTTTATGATATTCTCTGATCAGCATTAAGCCGGTGTATTCTCCTGCTGCTCCTGAATTCGGTTGAAAAGTAATGTCATCAAAACCGGTAATTTCCAAAAGGTCTTTGCTTATTTCTTCAAAAATTTGATAATAACCGGACACTTGATTTTTCGGAACAAAAGGATGAATTTCTCCTGACAAAGGGCTGCTTAAAGGCAACATTAATGTGGCAGGATTCAATTTCATTGTGCAAGAACCCAGTGAGATCATCGAATGTGTAAGCGACATATCTTTTCTGTCTAAAGTTTTAATGTATCGCATCATTTCAGTTTCAGAATGATACTTTTTAAATACATCTTGTTTAAAGAAAGGACTTGTACGTTTGAAGCCTTTATCAAAACTAATTGTCTCTTTTATTTCAGTAATTTTTTTAAAATCATTACCTATTGCGAGAGAAAAGACCCTTAATATTTTATTTAAATCCTGTACGGAAGTTGTCTCATCAATACTTATTAATATTTTACTGTCTGAAAGATATCTGAAATTGATCTTTTTTCTTATTGCAATTTTCTTGAGTTCTTTTAAAGAAACAGATTTAGGAAGTTCGACAGATATTGTGTCAAAGAAGTTTTTATTCTCTTGTGTATAACCTAATTTTAGAATATTTTCAGCTAATATGCATGTTTTTGAATGAATATCGGAGGCAATATTTTTTAACCCTTCGCTTCCGTGATATACAGCATACATACCGGCCATTGTAGCTAATAAAGCTTGCGCGGTACATATATTTGATGTAGCCTTTTCTCTTTTAATATGTTGCTCTCTTGTTTGAAGAGCCATTCTTAAAGCTCTGTTACCTTTTACATCTTTTGAAACACCTATAATTCTTCCGGGTATTTTTCGTTTAAATTTTTCGCCCACAGCAAAATATGCAGCATGAGGCCCGCCATATCCCATAGGTATTCCAAACCGTTGAGTAGAACCGAATACGATATCAGCATCCCATTCTCCCGGAGGGGTGAGAATAGTTAAACTTAATAAGTCGGCTGCAACTGATACTAATATTTCTTTTTCGTGAGCATTTTTTGTAAAATCGGAATAGTTACAAATTTTACCGTCGTTTGCCGGATATTGAATTATTGCTCCGAAAACTTTATCGTGAAGATCAAAAGTTTTATAATCACCGGTTTCAACTTTTATTCCGAGAGGTTCTGCTTTTCCTTCTATTACTTCTAATGTTTGAGGGAAAATATTTTTGTCAACAAATAATACATTTATATTTTCTTTTACGGCTTTTCTGCTGCGAGAATTTGCCATGAGAATCATTGCTTCGGAAGCAGCTGTAGCTTCATCGAGTAAAGATGCATTAGCAATTTCACAGCCGGTAAGTTCTGTAACTGCTGTTTGATAATTTAGTAATGCTTCCAAACGGCCTTGAGAAATTTCTGCTTGATAAGGAGTATATGATGTGTACCATACAGGGTTTTCAAAAATATTTCTCAAAATTACCGACGGAGTTATTGTATTGTAATAACCCGTTCCGATATATGTTTTATAAATATTGTTTTTAGAGAGTATTTTTGAAATGTGTTTTTGATACTCATATTCACTCATTGCTTTATCAAGCTTTAATTTTTCATCTGACAAAATAGAATCAGGAACAGTTTTATTTATTAATTCATCAACGGAAGATAAACCGATGACAGAAAGCATTTCTTTAATTTCCTCATTGCGAGGACCTAAATGACGGTGTGTGAATTTATCTGTATTCATTATATATAATATTTAGTATCAGTGATTTATAAATATATTAACTCGTTGTAATTAATGGCATAAAATTACAAATTTGGTTTTGTTTTGTGCTGATTTATATCATAAAAAAAGTATTTTTTAAAATTACAGCAGGTTTTTAAAATCAGGTTAAATAGGGATTGGTTTCTTTTTCTTTTCCAATAGTGGTTTCAGGTCCGTGACCGGAATAAATAATTGTTTCATCTTCTAATTTGAACAATTTTGCATTAATTTGGGAAATCAAAGTGTCATAATTCCCACCGGGAAGATCAGTCCTGCCGATACTTCCGTTGAACAGCACATCTCCTGCAATTGCAAATTTATATTTACCACTGTGAAAAACAAGGCTTCCGGAAGTGTGTCCGGGAACATGCAAAATGTCTAATTCTGAAAATCCGAATTTTATTTTCTCACCTTCTTTAATATATGTTTTGATGGGATAGGGCGTTTCCATTTGAACACCGTAAAGTTTAGCGGCATTTGCAGCATTATTTAAGTTAAATTCTTCATCTTTTGAGGCTTCCGTTTTTAAATTATATGTATCGCAAACAAACTTATTACCGAAAACATGATCGAGATGACAATGTGTGTTTAATAATTTAACAGGTTTCAAATTATTATCATTAATAAATTTTATTAAATGTTCTTGCTCTTGCTTGTTATTACATGCCGGGTCTATTATTACACATTCTTTTGATTTATCTGCTATAATGTATGTGTTTACTTCAAACGGGCTGAATATTATTCTGTGAACTTTCATTTATAAATTATTTAGAATTCTCAAAGTTAAAAATAATTGTTTATTTTGACCAAAATTGAGTGATTATGAATAAAGATTCAAAAATATATATTGCCGGAAACACCGGACTTGTCGGCAGTGCAATAGTCAGGAATTTAAAAGCAAAAGGCTATACTAATTTTGTGTTTACACCTTTTTCCGGATATGATTTAAGAGAACAATCTGTTGTGAGAGAATTTTTTCAAAAAGAAAAACCTGATGTTGTTTTTTTGGCTGCTGCAAAAGTTGGCGGTATTGTTGCAAATAATACATATCGTGCAGATTTTATATATGATAATTTGCAAATTCAAAATAATATCATTCATCAATGCTTTATTCATAAAGTTGAAAAATTAGTATTTCTGGGAAGTTCATGCATATATCCGAAGAACAGCCCGCAACCTATGAGTGAAGAACATCTGTTGACCTCCGAACTTGAATATACAAATGAACCTTATGCTGTTGCAAAAATTGCAGGGATTAAATTGATCGAAAGTTATAACTTACAATACGGCACTAACTTTATTGCTGTGATGCCTACTAATTTATACGGCATTAATGATAATTTTGATCTTGAAAAATCGCATGTACTTCCTGCTTTAATTCGTAAAATGCATCTTGGTAAAGCATTAATGGAGAACGATTATGATCAAATTCGTAAAGACTTAAATATAAGACCTATAAATGATGTTACAGGTGATGCAGATATTTCACTTATAAAAGAAACATTATCAAAATTCGGGATAAATAAGCAATCAGTTGAATTGTGGGGAAGCGGAAAACCAAGAAGAGAATTTTTGCATGCCGATGATTTGGCTGATGCTTGTGTATTTATTGCGGAAAAAGTTAATTTCAGAGATATTCTTTTAAACGACTTTAATATTTCTGAATTTGCTTATCCTTATGTAGGAAAAGATGTCAGGAATACACATATTAATATCGGGACAGGCAGGGATATTTCAATAAAAGAACTTGCAGAATTAATTAAAACCGAAGTTGTTAATTATAAAGGAAAGCTAAACTTTAATACCGATAAACCTGACGGAACTTTCCAAAAATTGCTTGATGTAAAAAAATTACATTCTCTTGGTTGGAAAGAAAAAATTAATTTTCTTGAGGGAATTAAGGATGTGTATAAGGGATATGCTGAGCAAAATCAGAACACCTGATCCAAAAGATGATTACCGGCAAATTCCTCACCGCATGTATTTGTTGTATTTTCGAATAATGAATTATTTTCAGTTAGAACCTGCTCAGAAAAAAAACGCTCCGGAGTCCGCATAAAGCTGACGTCCGGAGGTTATTTTTTATTAATTTTAATTCCCATGACCAAAATATCATCAACTTGTTCTAAAGTACCCCTCCAAGTATTAATAACTCTTTTAAGTATATTTTTTTGTTTTTCCGGTGTTTTTTGATAATTGTTAAGCAACATATGTCTGAATCTGCGGTATTTGAATTTTTTCTCATCCGGACCGCCGAACTGATCAACATATCCGTCAGAAAACAAATAAATCATATCTTTATCTTCAACTTCAATTATATGATTTGTATATTTTCCGTGTTCATGATAATTAGCAGGTGAAACAGAAAATCTGTCACCTTTAAACTCAAGAATATTATCGTCTCTTATAATATATATTTGATTAACAGCACCTGCATATTCAATAATATTTTCATTTTTATGAATAGTAATAATACTAATATCCATACCGTCTTTCAATTCTTTGCTGTTTTCATCTTTCATAAAAACGGTTGCTATACCTTTATTTAGTTCATCCAGTATTTTTGCGGGACTCTCAATTCCTTGGTCCAAGATATTTCGGAGCAAATCTAATCCAATAATAGACATAAATGCTCCGGGAACACCATGTCCTGTGCAATCTACTGCTGCTGCAAAAATCTTGTCTTCTGTTTTATCAAACCAGTAAAAATCACCACTTACAATTTCTTTTGACATAAACAGTACGAATGAATCAGGCAAGAGATCGGTGATATATTTTTTTGCAGGTAATAATGCATTAATTATTCCTGAAGCATATCTCATACTTTCTGATATACTATTATTTTTTATTGCTAATAATTCTCTTTGTTTTTCGACTTTTTTTGCAACAATTTGTTTCTCATGAAGTATTTTATTTTCTTTTCTGATTTCTCGGCTGTAAACAAAGAAACCTCCACCTGTAATAATTGTTAATAAAAACACATAGAAGATATAGGCAACTGTTGTTTGCCACCAAGGTGAAGATATATGAATTTTTAATGTAACAGGATTCAAGTTCCATTGATTGTTACCGTTTGCACCTATCAATTGAAAAGTATAATCTCCGGAAGCCAGTTGATAAAAGTTAATTGAATTATTCACGCTCAGGTCAATCCATTCTCTGTCAGATTCTAATATTCTGTATTTGAACTTATTTTTATTAGGATTAGTATATTCCGGTACAGCGAAATGAATATCAAAACTGCTTTCATTATATGTTAAAAATATCTCTTTTAGGTTAATACAATTTACTTCTTTCTTCCCGCTTTGCGATCTTATAAAAAAAGAAGTTATGATTGGTTGCGGGCTGTAATAATTCTCAAGTATTTCATCAAGTTTTAAAGAATTTAAACCGTTTGTTCCTCCCCAGAAAATTTCATTTGAAGAACTGTAGTACACAGCTCCAATATTGAATTCATAGCCTTGCAAATTATCTTCTACAGAGAAATTTGATACATCTTCTGTTTCGAGATTAAACCTGATAATTCCTCTGTTTGTGCTCATCCACAAGTTTTTATTTTCATCTTCAACAATTGTATAAATAAAATCATTATTAAAACCATGGCTTTGCGAAGTATAATAAACAAAAGAATCTTTTTCCGGAATATATTTATTTAGTCCTGTTCCGGTACCAAGCCATAAAGATTGATCGGAACTTTCAAAAACAGTTAATACAGAATTATTACTTATTTTATTATTTTCGGCAGTGTAATTCGTAAAAGTTTCATTTTCAGGATCAAATTTACTTAATCCGTTAAGTGTAGCTATCCAAAACTCTCCGTTTTTGCGTTTAAGTATTTTTAAAATATCATTTGAAATAATGCTGTTATCTGAGTTGTTTTTCGCGTATGAAGTAATGTTCCCTTTGTGATATTTCAGCAGTCCGTTTAATGTAGAAAACCATATAATGTTTTTGTCAAACAGGATATCTGTAATTCGGTTGTTTGTAAAATAATTATTATTGAAATTCTTTTTTGAGTATTCTGAAAAAGAAATAAATTTTTTATAGAATTTATTATAAATAACCGGTCCGTTATTAGTTCCTATCCATATATTTCCCTCATTATCAGGCTTAATACAAAAAATATTGTCATCTTTAAGTGCTGAGTTTGACTTATTTATAATCTTAACTTTATTTGTATTTCTGTTAAAAGTATTCAGACCAAAACCTCTTGTTCCAAGCCAAACTAAATCTGTTTCATTATCATAATAAATCGAAAATATTGTATTTGAAGAGAAGTTGATTTTGTTATCTTTTTCTTTTCGGTATAATTTGAAATACTTTTTTTTATAATCAATTTTAAAGATACCGTGACCGGAACATATCCATAAAATATCTGATTTGTCTTGATAAATATCAGAAATATTACTAATATTTGCTTCATCAGAAATATAATTTTCAAGATTAAACGGTACAAGTATATTTTTTTGATTGTCGAGATACATTAATCCGAATTCTGTACCTATCCAAAGAATACCGGCTTTGTCTTTGAATATAGCTCTGACTTTTGATATTTTTGTTTGAGCTTTTATTTCCGTTGATGTACGAGATATTGGGTCGAATGTGTAAGCGCCTGAATTTGTTCCTATTATATATTCGTTCGCAGAAAGTGGGTAAATGTAAAAAACTTCATTATCAATATTATCGCTTACCTTAATAAGTTCAAATTCTTTCGTTTTCTTATTAAATTTTATAAGTCCGTTTTTAGATCCTGTCCATAAATTATTTTTATTATCCTCAATAAGAGAAAAATAATTATAATCACTTATGAAACCGGAATCGGAGTTTGTTTGTTTGTATTCAAGAAATTCATTTTTATCCGGAATATATTGTATAATACCGTCAATTGTTCTTATCCATAAAATACCGGATTCATCTTCCAATACTGTTTTTACTTTTGTGGAATATACAGATTGTTGATCAGGTCTGTTTTTTATAATATTTGTAAATGAATTATTATTGAAATTATATTTTTCAAGTCCGTCATTTGTTACAATCCAAAGAATTGAATCTTTTGAGCCTTCAATACTAATAATATTATTATGTGATATGGAAGATTGTTGGCTTGGATCTTGCCTGTATATCTTAAACTCATAACCATCAAATTTATTCAGACCGTCTTGCGTACCAAACCATATATATCCGAATTTATCTTGATAAATGCCGGTAACAAAATACTGAGAAAGACCGTTTTTAATACTGTAGTGTTCAACAGAATAATCCTCCGGTTGAGAACTTAATTCAAATACGGGAAAAAGTAGAAAAAGTAGTGTATATATATATAAATATTTGGGCATGCACTTTGTTGAAAAAATTACTCAAAGATAATTAAAACTTCATTTTTTTCAACTGAATTTCCTTTTTTTACAATGATATCTTTAATTATTGTATCATTTTTTGCTTTTAGGTTATTTTCCATTTTCATTGCCTCCAGAACAAGAAGCTTGTCACCTTTTTTTATTTTATCGCCTTTTTTCACAGGAATATCTGTTACCAAACCCGGCATTGGTGCTTTTAAATTTTGGATTTTTGCAGTTACTTGTTGTTTAATACCCATTGATTTGATTAGTTTATCAAGTTCATTTGTAACTGAAATATTATGTATAGTGTTGTTTATTTTTAAAGTAATTTTTTTTTCGGAATAATCAATCGAAAGTATATTTATGTTATATGATTTGTGATCACTTATTACATGATAAGAATTTTTATCTTTTACTAAATCTATTTTAAAGATTTTGCCGTTTATTTTACCTGACTGTAAGGTATTATCTGAAAATTCAACTTCAAAATCCTTTTTGTTAATACGAGCTGTAAACATAAAATCAGGGCTTCAAAAAAGTTAATACAATTCCGATAATCTTTTCAGCTTTTGTACATCTAATAACTTGATTTTTCTTTTATTAAGTTCTATCAGTTTGTCTTTTTTAAATTCAGATAATAAACGAATAACTGACTCTGTTGCTGTTCCGACAATTCCGGCAAGTTCTTCTCTTGTCAGAAAGATATTTAATTCACCGTTATCATTAGTACCGAAATTGTCATTTAATAATAACAGAATTTCAGCCAAACGTTCTCGTACGTTTTTTTGTGCTATATCTAAAATATATTGATTTGCATCACCTAATTCTATACAAGAAAGTTTCATTATACCCATAGAAAAAGCAGAGTTTTCTTTAATTAGCTTTATAAAATGAGCAGCAGGAATAAAACAAACAGAACTTTCTTCAATTACTTTTGTTGATGTACATGCAGAATCACCTGAAAGAATTGCTCTGAAACCAAAGATATCACCTTTTTTTGAAAATCGAATTATTTGCTCTTTTCCGTCATTACCGGTTTTATAATGTTTAACTATACCGGATTTTATACAATATATGCCGGTAACCCTTGTTCCTTCGTTATATATTGTATCGCCTTTATTATATATATTGCAATTCTTTATATATAATAATACGTCTAATTCATCATTTGTAAGTTTTCTGAAAATGTCATTATTGACAAAACAGTCCTCACATTTTGGAATATTGTTATTGTAATTCATTTTTCTGATTAGATTTTGTAAAATTATAAAAGTTTTAATTTTGCATGATATAATTTTCGCTTATTTTTGCAAATATATAAAAATAACAAAATATATAGACATTCAAATATTTTATAAAAGAATAAATTTATGAGCGAAATTGTAAAAACAAACTGGAAAGGTAATATGTCTTTTGAATGGGAAGTAAACGGCCATAAAGTAATTATTGATGCCACAGAAAAAGTGGGAGGAGAAAATAAAGGGCCTCAGCCTAAACCGTTTATGTTAGCTGCATTGGGAGGATGTACCGGAATGGATGTTGTTTCAATTTTGAAAAAAATGAGAGTAACAGAAGATCTTGATGATTTTAGTGTTGAAGTGAGCGGAGAATTAACAGATGAGCATCCGAAGCATTATAAATCAATGTATGTAAAATATATATTCACTCCTAAAAAAGGCGTTGAATTACCCGCGACAAAAATTGAAAAAGCAATAAATTTATCTGAAGAAAGGTATTGTGGTGTAAGTGAGGTGTATAGAAAGGCGAGTGTTAAGATGACTTCAGAAATAGTTATTAACAAATAAAAAAAGACAGGAGATACTGTCTTTTTTTAATCAAGTTTTTTTAATTTTCTGTCTTCCCTCTTTTCATTTTTTATTTTATAATCAAAAATCTTGTTTCCTTCTTTGTCGTAAAAAGTGACAGTTAAGATTCGATCTTTACGTTTTCCCGTAATATTAAAAACAGAGAAATTATGATCGTTAATTAATGAACCTTCAATACGCAACTGATTTATTTCATTTTCCCATTTTGTAGCTACTCCGGATGTAAACGGGGATGTTGTAATATCATAAATTACAGGTTTTTCGGCACGGTCTAAAATACTGATTTCTGAATGATGTCTGTCGCCGGTCAGGAAGATTACATTTCTTATTTCTTGGCTGTGAATAAATTCAATTATTTCATTTCTTTCATCAGAAAATCCATAGTTTGAATATACTTCAAATAAACCGGCAGGGGTTAGAAATTGCCCCCCCATAACTACAAACTTAAAGTTTGCATTGCTGTAAACTAATGCATCTTTAAGCCACTCTAATTGTTTTTTTCCTAATATTGTTTTATTAGCAGTTTTAAGTTTGTTTGGGTCTCTGTAATATCTGTTATCCAGCAAAAAAAAGTCGCAATCTCCCCAGTTAAAATAAGATAATGCCCCTTTTAATTCTCCAACTCCGTATGAAGGATTTGCCCAAAATAATTTAAAAGCTTCTAATGTCATATTTTTATTCCAAAATCCTTTATCAGAATTATTCGGACCGAAATCATGATCATCCCATATTGCATAATGATGTATCGTTGCTAACAGTCTTTGCATTTCGTTTGTGGAACGTGTATGTGTATATCTGTAAAAAATACCGGTTTTTGTATTCCAATCAGCTTCTCTAAGATAAACATTGTCTCCTAACCAAATCATAAAATCAGGTTTCTTATCTGCAATGCTTTCATAAATTTTATAATTGCTTCCGTATCCTTTTCCGGGCCTGTCATATTTTTCATCATTAATAAACGCACCGCTTCCGGTTACAAAATTAATTTCCGGAGGGTCTGTTCGCCATTGCCACAACGGAAGCGTCTGAAAACTTGTTTCATAATCAAACTTAACAATTTCATTATTTATAAATAAGTCATAATTATAAACTTGGCCGGGTTCAAGTTCGTCTGCAAGCAAATGTGCGGTATATGCTTTATCTTTAGATGTTATTACTGTATTCGTTCGATGTTTTATTTCGGGTTGTGATTTAGAATAATACAGAATATATACTTCTGACTTTTTATTTGTTTGTACCCACAACATCACTTCTTTCATTTCCGAATAACCTATCATAGGACCGGATTGTAATAAATTTTTTTGAGCAGTTATTATAATTGTTTGTAAGAACAATATTGCCAATAAAACTAATTTTGATTTCATAATATATAGTTATTTAATATGCAAATATGATAAAAATACAGAATTGAACAGCTGTTTATTTGTTAAAAAAATTAAATATTTTGGAATTTGAAATTATTTTCATAATATAAATCTTTTCAATATGCTGTAATACAGCTATTAACAATGAATTCTTGCCGATTGTATTATAAAAAGACCAAATGTTAATAAACTTTTTGAAAAAAAACTTGCAGATTAAAAATTTAGCAGTATGTTTGCCGCCGTTTTGAAAAAAAACAATCAAAAAATAAAGTAACTGTCTGAAATTAAGAGTAGTACATATTATTTTTTGAATTTTGAGAGAATCTCAAAGGTTTTAAATTGAAAAGAATGTGAGAATTGTATTTAAAACCTAATTTAATTAACGAAAACAAAATGTATGAAATTCTTTTTTAAAACATCAATCTTTATATTTTTAGGAATGCTGCTTGCACCTGATACAGTTTATCAAGGAATATTGTCTGAAACGCATATTTCTGTCAGCAATGAGATTAAACATGCTGAAGAAAACTATATCAGTAAATATCAGTTTGAAAAAGGATATGAAGAAGCAATTGAGTTTATTAAAGATCATGAAGGATTTGCAAAAGGTAAAGCATATTTTGATGCATCAGGAATAAAAACAATCGGGTACGGGCACAGAATTAAGTCCGGAGAAGTATTTCCCGAAAAAATTTCTCAAAAAGAAGCTGAAAATCTCTTAAGAAAAGATTTTGATAAAGCAGTTTGGTATGCTGAGAAAGATACTGATGTAAAAGGGTATAAAAAAATTGTTGTTGCACATTTTATATATGCAAAAGGAATCGGTAATTTTCGCAAAAGTAATTTTAAAAAGAAAGTACTTGCTGATGAGCCGGTTGAGGAAGAGTTGAAAAAATGGTGTTATTACAGAGGATCAAACGGGAATATGGTACGAAGTGAATACATCTATAAAATAAGGCTCTGGGAAATTGATATGTACAACAGAGAATGCTAAACTGCATAGTTCATGAAAATTTAAAAACCTAAACTTAATCCTTGCGAAAGCAAGGATTTTTTCTTTTTAACAATATCATTTTCTATTTTTATGAAAATTTTAAATTTAAAAAGAATGAAAAAAATATCAATCCTCGGTGCAGGTTTAATAGGAAAAGCTATTGCAATAGATTTACATAATAATTTTGAAGTCAGTTCTTTTGATATAGATGAAAAAGCATTGGACTATTTAAATCAAACTTTAGGCATTAAAATAAAATACATTGACTTGTCAGACCAAGCAAATATTGTTAAAGCCATAAGTGATGCAGATATTGTTGTAAATGCTTTGCCCGGATTTATGGGATTTGAAACTCTTAAAACAATTATCAATGCCGGTAAAAATGTAGTTGATATTTCTTTTTTTCCGGAAGATCCTTTTGAATTGGAT
>JAUVIG010000471.1 GCA_030592825.1 Chlorobiota bacterium
ACATAATAAAAATTATAAAACACCCAAGCAACCCCCAATAAAACTACAAAGCCCGGTTATAAAATAATCAATATTCAATAAACAATAATCATTTAAAGGGGTGCCTTATAATTTGGTATTATTTTAAACAGCAATTGACATACCTGCTCGTTACAGTGTGTAAATGCTCTCGCATTTATGTAGGCAAGAGCCTACAATTTATTGCCGACATAGCTTGGAAGCTATGCCGAACGGTGTCCTACGTGGAACTGGTTTTTACATCATCAAGGTTTTGACTGTTCCACTGTATGGCAGATATTTTGCCGTCTTCATAGGTTGTATGGTACAAATCGGGTATTCGTTCATCGTAATATAAATTCATTGCAAACAAATCATTGCCCAATGCATTAGGATTATTAATATTTGTAATTGCTCCTTTTATATTATAGCCGTAGTTCACGTTTTGTAAAAAGTCTCTTCCGTTTTCAGAGTGTATCTTTTTTTCTGTTACTTGGCCGAGTTCGTTGTATGTCATTTCGTTTATCACAATTGCTCCGCTTGCATTTTCGTTTTGTGAGAGTTCTACTTTTTGCAGACGTCCCATATGGTCATAAAAATACAAATATACTAAATAATTCGAAGCTTTATTCTCAATTGTATGTTTGTGTTTAGTTTTCAATAATTCTCCGGCAAAATTATATTCATTGCTTACAATATCATATCCGCCTTTATAGTTTTGCGAAATTGTTTGTATAACTCGTCCGTATTTATCGTAATAAAAACAATATTGTTTTACATTTGTTGATTTTTTACAATGAGAAAAGTATGAAAAGAACATACCACACAAACATTTTAATAAAATATAAACTTGGTACTTTAGATACCGATACAATTAATAAAATACCGAACAGCACCCTGTACAATTGGAAACAAAAAGGCTTTTCGCATGTTTTCGGTTTGCCCGATGTAAATGATTCAGAAGTTGAAGTGATGCGTGCTTTTTTATCAAAGAAAAAACTTATGCAAGCAGCAAAAGCATTGTATTATATTTTTACTTTGTATCAATCATTAATTTGTAAACTTAATAATCAAAAGAAAGTATTTTTTGAATCAAAAGAACTTATTGTTGATTCAATTGACAGAACAAAAAATATATTGGGATTTGACAGGGTTTTGAAAACATTCAATATCACTTCTCAAACTTACTACTATTGGAAAAACAAAATACAATGCAAAGATTCTTTGCTGAACTTATGCAAAATCAGACATCCGTTGCAGTTGACAAATAAGGAAGTTACAAAAATAAAAAGCTGTCTTACAGATAAGCAATATTTAAATTGGTCTTTATCCTCTGTTTATTGTAAAATGTTACGAGATAAAACAGCAAGTATGGGACTTGTAACATTTTATAAATATGCAAATCTGCTGAAATTGACTCGCCAAAAACCACCTCACAGAAGAAAGAAACACAAAACAGGAATAAGAGCCGAAAAACCTTTACAGATTTTACATGCCGATTTAACAATTTTCAGACCGCATGATAACACAAAGGTTTACATTTATTTTATTGCTGATAACTTCTCACGTAAGATATTGGCTTGGAAAGCATCTTTGAAATATTCTGCAAAATATACCTTTGATAACCTGAAAGAAATTTATGAGAAATATAAATTACAAACCTTTAATCCGGAAATTGAGTTTATGGTTGATGACGGTTCGGAAAATAAAGCAGAAGTTGATACTTTTATTGAAAATTCAAAAATTAACAAAGTAATTGCTCAAAAAGATGTTATATTCTCAAACAGTATGATTGAAGCCGTAAACAAGCGAATTAAATATGACTTCTTATTTCATGCTGAAATACAAAATTTTGACCAAACCGTAAAACAGCTTGAAAAAGCAGTTACAGAATATAACGATAAACCTTACTTGCCGCTACACGGTTTAACACCGAATGAAGTTTTTGAAGGACAATTACCTGATAAAACCATATTTTCTAAACAAATTTCAGAAGCAAGACAGCAAAGAATTGCAGAAAACAGAAAATATCAATGTTCAAATCATAAATAACAGAACATAATACCGAAATCAATATAATTTTACTGTTATATTTTCCTCCTTTTATCCAAAATTTCAAAGAACTTTCTTATCTCACTTGTGCTGAGCCAGTCGAAGTATTATCTTTTAATCTATTATAATATACTATCCCAATATTGGGACGCTATATTCTAAAATCTTTATGAAATGGGCACACCCTCCGGTCATATAAATATATTTCTCATTGTCGATTACAATGTCGTTTGCCAAATCCCAACGCTCTCCGCCGGCACTTCTTACCCAATCGTAAACAAAATCCTGCGAATAAGCATTGCTGCCGATAAACAGCAGGCTTATGCCAAAGATTATTTTTTTGATATTTGATTTATTCATAATTGTATTGTTAAATTGCTTCATGGTTACATTGATAAATTGTTTTATTGTTGCCTGCCTGACGGCAGACAGGCTTTGCTTCATTGCTTAAAAAACAGTATTATGCATAAAAAGGTGCATGGCAACTTTCTTAATTAACTGATTATATGCTCACTAACTTTTTGAACTTTTGCAAGATTAGTTGCCTTGCACCTTTTCGGAGCAGACTCACTGTTACATTGATAAATTGTTTTATTGTTAAAAAACAACAATGTTTTTTGGATTAAGTGTTTGAAAAACTGTGCAAATGTATTTTATTTTTTTACAAAAATGTTATAAATTATCTAAATTTTATTTTATTGGCTGTGGTTTAAAATAAATATCATATTTATTTCAACCACAGCCTACACGAAAAACCTTATATTATTTGTCAAACCTTAATAGAAAAAGATAGTACAAAATTACCAACCTTATTACCTTTTTGTCCCGCAGGGACTATATATTGGTAAAACACAACACTATACCGAACTTCTGTGCCGACAGGTACGGTATATATAACAGTTCGAAAATTATTTCGTACCTAAAGGCACGACAATCAATTAAGTGTAAAGTTTTTACCGATATTTTGTCCCTGCGGGACATATTAAATATAAAAATACGCTTTATACAGATGATCCAAAAATAATCGCAAGTATTCGAAAATACCTGCGGTCGGCAAAAAATAAAAGAATAAAACTTAAAGAACCCCAAGCTCAATATTAAACTTTTGTTTGCATAAAGAATTAGAACCGTTAACTTTATTTCTTAAACACTTCTTTAACATCGCTTTGCGATTGATGAATAAAGGCATATTAATTTTTGCATATTTGATTGCTTGGATTTATATTAATAATTTGGTTTTTTCTTTTTGCTTTGTGTATTAAAAATGCAAAAACAGATTTAAATCAAACAGATTTTCACGAAGTAAAACTATGTAATATTAAAACTATAAAAAAGAGATTTACGATTTTTGTAGTGAACGGTAGTAT
>JAUVIG010000420.1 GCA_030592825.1 Chlorobiota bacterium
CGGCCGGGTTATACTTGCTCGGAATTTCCATAAAACAAATTCTAAAATTTTGAGGTGCAAATGTACGAGGAAAAGTTTAAAGTTCAGAGTTCAGAGTTTAAAGTTTAAAGTTCAAAGTTCAAAGTTTAAAGTTTAAAGTCTGATTGTTACCTTAAAGTTTTTAAAATATTTTATTAATTATTATGATAAACCAAAATTGATAATCATGAAGAAAATTTTTAAATTTATATTGTATATAATAATAGTTGTTATTATTGTATTTGCCGTTTTTTTGATTTACGCTACAATTGATGATTATAAACCTGATGAAAAAACAACAGTTTTTGAATCCGACAAACCGGAACTATTAAGTGATACATCCCGGATAATCTTAATGATTTGGAATATAGGATATTGCGGATTAAACAAAGAAATGGATTTTTTCTATGACGGCGGAGAAAATGTAAGACCAAGCGAAGAAAAAGTCAAAGAAAATTTACAAGGAGTAAAGCAATTTATACAAGCTGATGAAAATATTGATTTTATTCTTTTCCAAGAAGTTGATAAAGATGCTAAAAGAAGTTATCATTATAATCAATATGATACAATAGCAAATATGTTCCCTGAAAGAAACTGTACTTACGGTAAAAACTATGATGTATTTTTTGTTCCTCAACCAATAACTGACCCTATGGGTAGTGTTAATGCAGGTTTAATGACTGTCAGCAAGTATGTTCCTGCCGGTTCAATCAGATATTCGTTTCCGGGAAATTATTCATGGCCATTGAGTTTGTTCTTTTTAGACCGTTGTTTTTTAGTAAACAGTTATAATTTAAGTAATGATAAAAAACTTCTTATAATTAATACACATAATTCAGCTTATGATGACGGTTCTTTGAAAGAACAGCAGATGGAATATTTAAAAACATTCCTTACAGAAGAATATAATAAAGGTAATTATATTATAGTTGGCGGGGATTGGAATCAATGTCCTCCCGGTTTCAAACCAAATTTCAAGGATAATATTATGGACAATGAAACAAGAACAGATATTGCCGAAAATTATTTAGAAGGTTGGCATTGGCTGTATGATAATAAATTACCTACAAACAGAAGAGTTGCAACGCCTTATATAAAAGGTAAAACTTTAACTACCGTTATTGATTTTTATTTATTATCTCCTAATATTGAGGCTGTTTCAGTAAATAATATTGATGTTGGTTTTGAATATTCAGATCATCAACCGGTTAAAGCTGTTGTTCAATTAAAATAATTTTTTTATTTTTTATAATAAAAGTCAAATCATACTCCATCTTGTATAAGATGCAACTTAATCACAAACTTGCATCATAAAAATGAATTAAATAATTTTGAAATTATGAGAAAAGTGTTGTTATTAAATATTACATTGTTTATCAGCATATTTGCTTTTGCACAATCAAAATCAGTTCAGCGAACCGTTGTTTTAGAACAATTTACAACAGAAGATTGCGGGTCTTGTCCTTATACATTATCTGCAATTGAAGCACATATGGATGTTAATCCGAATTTTGTTATTATTACACATCATTCAGGTTACGGCACAGACTGGTTAACAATAGAAGAAAGTTTGGCTCATCGTGAATTTTATAATGCAGGAGGAAGTACTTTTACACCGGCAGGTATGTTTGACCGCCATTACAACGGTCTTGACAATGACAACTATCAAGGAATAGACCCGGGTCCTGTATTTTGGGATGCTCCCCCACAAGGAACAAATCGTATTGATGAAAGAACAAATATTCCTGCATTTGTAACTGTAAATATATATGGAGACCACACTTCAACCTCATATAATATTACTGTTACAGGAGAGTTTCTTGATGATTTCCCTCAGGATATTGGAGTTTCTCTTTGGATAACAGAAGACAACATTACTTCAGAAACTCAAAGCGGTGCTTCCGGTACATGGACACACAGATTTACTGTCAGAGATGCAATATCTTCAAGATTAGGGGATATTATTACAGAATCAACAAATACAGGAGATACTTTCAGTAAAGAATATAGTTTTGATGTTTTAGATGAATGGAATTTAGATGAATTATATCTTGTGGCTATAATAGGAAATAATGATGACAGTGATGTGAACAACAGAGAGATTCATAATGCCAAACAAATTAGATTGACAAACTTACAGGCAGTTCCGGTTTCTGTTTCAGAATTTTATAACAGAATAAATATATATCCCAACCCTTCAGACAATAAAATAATAATTGATAATGCAAAAAATGCAAATATTAAAATTTATGACTTAACAGGTAAACTTGTTTTTTCTAAAAACAACATAAATGAATACCAATCAATAGATTTATCAAATCTTAACAAAGGAACATATTTTATAAAAGTTAACAGAAATAATACAATTGAAACAAGAAAAATTATAATATCAAGATAATTTTTTACTGATGTTGTAACAGGTACATTAGGAATTATTTTATTAGTTATTGCAAGAATTGCTCTCGGAACTGCATTAATAAACCCCAAAAAACACCAAATTTTACCGTTTCTTTATTACAATTTATAAAATAAGCCGGTTATTTTCTTACATGGTCTTACAGATACTGAATTTTGTTCAATAAAAAATAAAAAAAAAGCATCCCGATATTGGGACGCTGTATTTTAAAAACTTTGCGAAATGGGCATCGCTGGTCAGAGCACAGAACAACTACAACTGATCATTAAATGTTAAATAATGAATAGCTATAATTAATTTTTCTTTTTCATCTTTTAGATTAAATCGATTATAATGATTTATCATAAAATTTATTGACCCGGCACTAATTCCAATATCAGTTGCCGTATAATAATACTCCTCAATATAAGATTTGTTGATATCTTTTAAGAAATCCATATAAACACTTTCAGGTTTTATCATTATTATATCCACTGTATCTTGACAGTTATTCTTAATAGAAAAACCATTATACCAAATTTTACCATAAGTCGTTTTTGAAATACTGTTTAAAACACCTTTTTGTTTTTCTTTTGATATTCCAAAATTTTTATTTTTATAACTTTCTTCAGCTTTCTCAAGAAAATTATGATAACATTCTTTTATATCATTACTTCTTTCCTTACAAATTTCATCCTCAAAGAAATGTAAAATCTTCTCTAAGTCCTCAATCTCGTCTTTATTAAAATACTTATTTATTAATTTGTCTTTATTTAGTTCATTATATCTATAATTATTACAACTAAAGACTATTATAGTAAGAAATAATATAAAAATTAATAGAATTTTTTTCATCTTATATCAATTTTAAATTTAATAAATTTTCATATAATTCCAAAAAATACCAGTGTTTACTTCCTTTAAAGTCCCAACCAAATACTGAACCATGTTTCATATTGTCTCGGAAAAGACATTGTAACGATGCGACTATCCTGAGTATTATTGAAATCCCAAATCCTTCTTTCAGGAATTCCGTCTGCATCCCTATGTCCACCAAGTCTTGTTTCAACGATACCAAATTCAATTATATTTTCATATTCAACACCTGAACCAATATGTAATTCAAAATGTATATGATTTCTCTTTCCGAAGAAAAATTCAAGACGTTGAAGATTGATATCAGCTTTTATTATACCACCTACAACTGCATCAGGAAAATTTTCAAACAAACTTTCCACATCTAAAATTATCGCACCATTCTTACTATTTTTATACCATGCATTTAGAATCACAGCAATTCTGCCTTCATTAGTTAATGAATTCCAATCTGGTAGTAGAGCTATTTGTAATCCCATAAGACCATAAAGACCGGA
>JAUVIG010000505.1 GCA_030592825.1 Chlorobiota bacterium
CCTGACATTAAACATGCTTATGAGCTTTCAATGATGTTTAGGAATGTTTATGAAACCTCATCTACAAAAAAAGATGCTCTAATCGGCTTTGAAAATTGGTTCAAAAAAATAGAAAAATATAACTATTCATCATTTGTTACAGCTTCAGAATCTATAAAAAATCATAAAGAAACAATATTAAATTTTTTTGTAAACCGAACAACTAATGCTCTTGCAGAATCTTTCAATTCAAAATTAAAAGCTTTCAGAACTGTTTTCAGAGGAGTAAATGATTTGTCTTTTTTTATATTTAGAGTTACTAAAATTTTTGGATGATGTTTTTTTCTTTCCCCCCCTAATATTTGCTATGACCCATAACTTTGCCTGAACAATCATTTAGTCTGTTCGATAATCAATTTTTCAATTATTATTGAATTTTGTGTTTTATTTTTAATAAAATACATACCGGGTTTGTTTTGTGTAAGATTGATTTTTAGTTCGTTTGCTGATTTATTAAGAATTTTAAATTTTACAAGCGAACCTGAAATATTATATATCTTTATATCTGCTTTTTCAAGAGATTTTCCGGAAATTATATTTATAATACCGTTTGACGGATTAGGATAAATTAATGATTTTGAAAGTAAATCATCTGTACCTACTGTTTTATTTCCCGTTACTTCGTCCCACAGTACTAATTTTCTGTTTCCCTTTTTAGGAAAAGTAACAGTCCATCTGAGAATGTTAATACCCGGACTTAAATCCCAAACTCTTGTTTTAGGGTCGGTATCGTCTTCAAAAGTTCCTGTACCGTACATAATTGTCCATTCACCTATTGCTCCGTCGGGGAGTACGGCATCAAGATATACAGTATCACCTTCAACAGTAAAGTCGTCTCCTGCATAAACAGTAAGAGTAATCATAACATCATCAAAATCATTGCATCCGTTATAAGAAGTACTCCACCTGAAAATATTGTCACCATATGTTAAATTAGTTACAATTGTATTAGCAAGTGAATTATCTTCAAAAATACCGCTACCGTATTCTACTGACCATATTCCGTTTAAACCGGGAAATGAAACAGCTTGAAGTTCATATAATGATACTGAAATTGTATCATCTGTTCCGGCATCAGCTGCATTTGCATAACTTGTTATTGCTACTGTATCACGAGACTCACAACCGCTTTCGATTCTTGTCGTATGCCATTCAAACAGATTTGTTCCGAATTGAAGATTAGTTATTAATGTATTCCATACAGTATTATTAACAATTGTTCCTCCGCCTAATCCGATAAGAGTCCACATACTGTTTGTACCTTCCGGATGTTCTGCATTCATGGTATGATAGTCTTCACAAAGTGTTGCATCATCACCTGCACCGGCATATATGGAATCATTTGTTATCGCAACTGTACAAGAAATTTCAAATTCGTCAAGTTCGGCTGTCCACATATAAACATTTACTCCAAGCGGTATATTTCTTACAACGGTTTTAGGATCATGTACATCATCAAATACACCGGCGCCGGAAATTATTGACCATTCATGAGAAACAGCTTCAGGTGCATATTCAGCATTCATCACAGCAGTACTGTGACATATCACTTGGTCGTTACCGCATTCAATTGTGAAATCGCCAACAAATATTGAAACATCATCAGAATCTGAACATCCTGTCAAAGTATTATTTACTGACCAAGTAAAGATATTTTCACCTGTCAACATATTATCAACATAAGATGTCGGACTGTTCAAATCGGCTATATTTCCGCTGCCTGCAAGTACAGACCATTGGCCTGTTGAGTTAGGCGGCAATTCTGCTTCAAAATAAGTATCTGCATCATATTGTGCAAGTACTTGATCTTCTCCTGCATGAGCATCAAAGCTGTTATTTATTATTTGAACAATATCTTCTCCGTTGTTACAACCGTTTTCATAAACTGTCCAACGTAACGTATTAATGCCTTTTTGCAAATTATAAACATATGAATTATATGCCGATGGTGTTTGAACAATGCCCGGTCCGCCTGCAACTTCCCAAATACCGTAACCGCCCGGTTGAGGCTGATCACCGGCAAGATAAGCATCGTTAAAACATAATGCCTGATCGACACCGGCAGTAGCAGTAACAGTATTATTAGTAATTACCATTTCATCTGTATCTATACAAGTTAAATTTGTCACCGTCCAGATCAATGTATTAGTTCCGAGTCCCAAATTAGTAACAGTTGAAGCATAATGAGTAGGATCAGTTATGGTACCGGCACCTGAACTAATTGTCCAATATCCGCTTCCTGCAATCGGATTTTCTGCTGCCAAGTTAGTATTGCCGGCACATACAAATTGATCACTGCCTGCATTTGCATGTACAAGGTCATTATAAATGATCACATCATCCCAAGCAGAACATCCGTTTTTATAGACCGTCCATCTGAACGTATGTGATGAATTATCCTGTAATCCGTAAACCGTTGTTGTATTCGATGTAGGATTAACTATTGTTACACCCGGCCCTGAGAAACTCCAAATACCGTATCCCGGTAAAGGATCTTGAGCTTGCAATACAACCATAGTATCACAAACATGTTGATCAAAACCGGCAGTAGTAACGAAAGAGTTATTTGAAACTTGAACTTCATCTTCATCCGTACAGCCGCTTCCGCTGACTGTCCATCTGAATACATTCACTCCTGCATCAAGTCCCGTAACAACTGTTTCATTATCAGATGGCGTTAAAATTGTACCTGTTCCGCTGATCACTGTCCATAAACCAATCTCTCCCGACAATAATTCATTAGCTGCCAGATTTGCATCATTACCGCAAGTAATAATATCTGAACCTGCCAATGCAGTAACCATATTATTAGTGATTACAACATCATCATGAGCTGAACAACCGTTTTTTGTAATGGTCCATCTTAATGTATTTTCACCTTTTAATAATCCTGTAATTCTTGTCGCAGGGCTTGCAGGATCATCAAACGAACCGCCTCCTGCCCAAATACTCCATTCTCCCGTACAACCTTGAACAGGTACATTACCAAGTAAATCGGCAGAATCAACACAAATTGTTGTCGGGCCTGCAACACTTGCACTTGCATCGTATAAGTTATTTGTAATCATAACTTCATCAAAATCAGAACATATACCCTCTATTA
>JAUVIG010000110.1 GCA_030592825.1 Chlorobiota bacterium
GGAGGATTAAAAGAACCGCCGTTCGTTATTGGAACAGATGTTAATAAAAATATTGTTTACATTGGCGAAGGAAAGCAACATCCGGGATTATTCAGAAAAGGCTTATTTATTTCTAAAAATGAAATTCATTGGGTCAGACCGGATTTGGAAGTATCACCAGGAGATTCAATAAAAATTTTATCAAGAATAAGATACAGACAAGCATTACAAAAAACCACACTTTTTATGAGGTCGGAAGGTGCATATTTGATTTTCGATGAAGACCAAAGAGGAATTACATCCGGACAATTTGCTGCTTTTTATATTGAAGATGAATTGATTGGGTCGGGTGTAATTTTTTAACAAATAAAAAAGCTGCAAAAATTAATTCATGCAACTTTTTGAAAATTCATTATAAAAAATCTACCAATTTCTTCGGCATTGACCGGCTCTTCTTCCATATCCGTTACCTCTGCCTCTTCCGTAACCTTGTCCGTAGCCGTTACCTCTGCCTCTCCCGTATCCTTGTCCGTATCTGTTACTTTTGTTGAAATTATCAAAATATACTCTTTGGTCAGCAGTAAGAATACTTCTTACATTTTGGAAATGTTGCTCTTTATTTTTATGCATGCCTGTCTGAATAACACTTATTTCATCAATTGTATTATTGATTGCATTCATATCAACATTATCAGCTGTACGTAATGTTTGTAAACGTGCTCTTTTTTCTGCAAGCAGGTTATGATTGCCTTGTACTTTTTTCCAATGTGCAGTTCTTAATTCGTTAATTTTATTTTGTTGGTCAACAGTCAGATTCGGAATATTATTACAAAAATAACTTTGTCCGTTTCCGTATCCTTGCCCGGTTCCGTATCCATATCCTTTTTGGGCAAAAATATTTGTGTTTACGCTAAATAACATTGCCGTAAACATCATTGTGATTGTTACTAATCTTATAGTTTTCATTTTTATTTATTTTTAAAATGTTAATATTGCAAATAGTTTATGCCATTATTTATGTAAATTCAATTTTGAAAATGTTTTATTAGTTTGACACGATTTTTTAAAAAAACTTGTGCCTTTTTTTGTTTTTTTTGACCTATCTCATAATTAATTCGTATATATCCTTTGTTGCAATATCATTTTCAGAAGCTATTTCTTTCAAGGTCTGCTCTTTTCGAGCACTAATGTTGTTTTCTTTTAAAATTTGCAATAATTGATTTAAATCTTTATTATTTTCATTTGCAATCTCTTCTAATGTTTTCTTTCCGATTCCGCTTCCTTCCATGCTTTGAGATGTCTTCTTTGTAATGATATTATAAATATCAATAGGATTTATATTATTAAATTCCCCAATTTCAGCTAATGTTTCATTCGTATTGTTAAATTTAATATTGTTTACTTTCAATCTGTTTTTAATTTCATCAATAGAAATATCTTCAAATCTCTCCTGTATTTCATTCAAAGTCAATAATTCAGCATGTGATATCGGAGGTTTATTGCTTTCATTTTCCCATGATTCGGTTAAATATTCACTAAAATTAATTACCGAACTAAACGGCGGAATTGAAAAAATAACACCCAGAAAAATCAGAACAGTGAATACAGAAGATAAGTAAAATTCTTTCTTTTTATTTAATCCTTGTTTTTTTTTATTTTTGAGATACGACCAAAAAACTTTCCAATTGACAGTTAATAAATGAAAGATTGACAGTATTGCAAAAATTAAAGAAAATATAATGTGTATTGCTTGCCAATCATCTTTTGTAAATCCGAGAAATTTCCAGTTTATCCAGTGTGCTATTCGTCCTGTCGGAGTTAAATACAAAATAATACCTGTTATAAATATTATTAAAAATGAATAAAATAATCCCATACTTATAAAAGCTCTCCAACTAAATTTGTTTTTCATCTTTTTCTCGGTTAAATTTATTATGTTTTTTATACGGCATTTTAAATTCATTCCCTTGATTTGTCATTGAATTAAAAATCTGAAATAATTTTTCTTTTTGTTCATCTGTACAAACATTTTTCATTTCGAGATAATATTCAAAAGTTAAATGTTTAAGCTCTGAATGCAAATTTCCTATTTCTCTTGCAAGTTTGTGCAGGCAAATTGAATCTGATTTTTCTTTTCTTAATTCAATCATTAATTCATTTCGTCTTAATTGCATTTCATCTGCCAAGATATTCGCTTCTCTGTGAAATTTTTGTCTGAAATTTCTAAACTGTTGATGCTGTTCATAATTTAAATTTAATTCATCTCTGAAAAATCTGCCGATTCGGCTGTTCGGAATTTCTATATGTTCCGAATTATCATACTGAACAGTGCTTTCTTGAAAATAAGCCCGATATAATATCGTTCCTATTGTTGAAAGATTTGTTAATGCAAGAATTACTATTATCCAAATTAAAATGCTTCTGTTGTATCTTCTTTTCATCCGTTAATATTTAAAGTTGTTCCTGATGTATTAACTAATGCTTAAATGCTAAAATAAAATGTTAAAAAATCTATTCTTGAGGTTACTCCGAAAAGTCTAAAAAATTCAAATTTATGTGTTTTAGTGTCGGTGTGAATTTGTTAATTAGCTGATTATAAGCCAATAATCTTATTATCTTTTTGCAAAAATATTCACACCGACACTTTTCGGAGTGGTCTCATTCTTTTAATAATACAATTTCAAGTTTTTCTTGATTAAAATCGTTAAAATAGAATTCTGTTGTTTGCGATACTGAAATATTTTTTTGCTGTTTTATTTCATAAGAACTTCCGAGTTTTATTCCGGTAAAAATACCTGCCGCTAACAGAAGTGATAAAAAAACCGGTTGTAATACTCTTTTATAAACAGGATTAAATACAGCCTGTTTTTTTTCAATTTCAATTTCGTTCAATTTTTGTTTTATTCTCGTATATAAAAACGGGTTCGGTTTAATAGTTTTCTTTTTCCCTACAAGATTTAAAGTTGTTTCTAATTCAGTATATATATTATTGCATTTTTTACAACCTTTTAAGTGAATTTTGATTTCTTCATTTATGGAACCGGTAAGCTCATCATTAATGAAAAAAATTAATTTTTTATGAACATTTTTACATTTCATATTAAGTTGTTTTATTAGTTTGACACAAGTTATTGAAAAAACTTTTGCATTTTTTCATTTCATCTTATAAAAATTCAATACTTTTTTCTGTACATTCCTTTTTGCTCTGTGTATTAGTCCTTCAACAGATGATAAAGATAAATTCATAACTTCAGCGATTTGCACATAAGATAAATTTTCAAATTTACTTAAAGTAAAAGCAATTTTTTGATTTTTTGAAAGAGTATTAATTGATTTATGTATTAATTCTGTTTTTTCATCTTGAATATCATCTGTATCATTATATTGAGAATCGTTATCCGGAATTTGGAGTTCTGTATTTTGTTCATCGGAAAAAAAACTTTCAATACTCTTAAAGAGCTTTCTTTTATTATTATCTCTTATGAAATTTAATGATTTATTAGCAGAAATTCTATAAAGCCATGTTGATAATTTTGCTTCTCTGTTAAATTTATGTATAGACAAAAAGACTTCAATAAAAACTTCTTGCGTAATGTCTTCCGCATTATTCTTGTTATGCAAAAAACTATTGCAAGTATTTAGTACAAGCGACTGATATTTATCTACAAGCTCTTTAAAATATTTTTGATTTCCGTTTAAAACACCGGCTATTATTTCTTTTTCGGTCATTACCTGAAACTTCAAATTTGAAATATCATATTAATAAGACACATTGAAAATAAAAAACTTGCGGATATAATATTTTTTCTTTTTATTACAGCATTTTATCATTTTCGCATTTATTAATATTCCGCTAAACTTGTGACAGAACCGATATTTAAAGGAAAGCACAAAATGAATTATAATCTAAAATCCGAATCTTATAAACCATAGAATTTCTTAATTTCTGCTCGCAACGATTTAGGTTGGATATTTACTGCTTGAACTTGCTCTCCGGGTTTTTTCATTCGCATTCCTCCAAAAATCAAAAAGCCGACTTGTATACTGAGTTTTTCCAATGCATCAACTTTATATACCCTTTCATTAGGTAAAAAATCAACACAAGTATTTTGAAATTCTTCAACTGAAATTGAATCTGCTCTTGAATTTATATCTTCAATAAACTCTTTTGCATTATTAAAATCCGTTTTTGAATTATCCCAAATATGGAGACTGTCAAAAGGTATTACAAAAAAATATTCTTTTGTAAAGTATATAGCAGATTTTGAAACTGTTCCGCTTGTTAAACCTTCATTAATATCAGCTTTCGGTACGAATAAAAAATCAATATTAACTTTCATTTACCCTTGGTTTTTATGTAAATTACAAAATTACAAAATCAAAATAAATTATGCAAAAAAAAGGCAACTGATAAAGTTGCCTTATAATTCTCCCTACTTATTGTATATAAAAAATCAGTGCAGTATAACTTTAAAAGATATCTTATTGAAATTCATTGTATTATTACCGGAAAACAGATTTAAAAAGTAAACTCCTTTGGGGTGTTCACTAATATCAATCTTTGTTTGTTTTCCTGTAATTTTATGAGTAAATATTTTTTTTCCGGTAATATTAGTAATATTTAAATACATGCCGGCTTTAAAAATATTTTCACTAATATCAAAGGTAAATATACCGTTATTAGGATTCGGGTAAATGTTTATTACTTCAATATCATTATTCTCAATACTTGTTGCACTATATACATCTAATTCAAAAATGTCAGATGCAGTTGCTCCGGCAATATCTTTCGCAAAAATTTCAATATCATATTTTCCTGTCATATCAGGGTTTCCTGTCAGTGTTCTTAAAAGGGGTGAAAATGTAAGCCAATTTGGTAATTTTTCAGTGTAAACAGTTAATTTGTCGTTTACATCTATATCATTAAAAACATTTTCAGGGATAATAAAAACATATAATTTTCCTAATTCCATGCTTTGATTTTCAATATGATTTGCAACATAAGGTGCATCGTTTGTGTTAATAACTTCTAATTCAAAAGTTGCAGATGCTGTAGCATTTAACAAGTCGCTTGCCGTAATCATAATATTTAAAATTCCCACATCATCATTTTCAGGCGTTCCGAAAAAGGTATCATCTTCAAAATTCAGCCAATCAGGGAGAGACTGTCCGTTTGCAAGTTTTGCCGACAAAGTAATTTGATCATTGTAATCTATGTCAATAAATGTGTTTTCAGGAATTGAAAATTCAAATAATTCGTCTTCCAAACTTGTAATATTTTCAAGATTAGATTGATAAACAGGAACTGAGTTATTATTGAAATGAAGAACAAATCTGTCTTTTACATCTCCGCTTGAGAAATCAAACTCATAAGCATCTTGAACTCTAAGGTTTATCATTGTTCCTGTGAGCAAGTCTTCTAAATAAACTTGTGTCTTATAAAAGCTGTTAAGTTCATTAACAGAAATAGTATATGTCCCGCTTGTACCAACTCTAAATCCTATGGGTACAGAGTAGAATAAAAGAAGTGAATCAGGCAAACAGGAAAGAGCTAAAGGATCTTCTTCAGATTCAGTAACAGTAAATAGTTGAGGCACATTTATATCTGTTGTAAACATTCTAACTAAATCATAATCTCCGTCATATTCTTTACCGGCATCCGGTAAAAAGTAAACCGCCATGTAATCAACGTATCCGTTAGCTGATGTTTTAAGCTTGATTAAGTTCTCAACAGGAACATCACCGCCTTTAAGATATTCTTGACTACTGTGAGTTCTGTGCTCATTTCTAATTTGAACTTCTGCTCCGGTTGCATTAGAGTGTACAAAAAAGCCTTGCATCGGAGCTATATTATTGCTCAAGTTTCCACTCATAACAGAAATTCCGTTTTGATAACCGGCGTATTGATTATTGTCCCAAATATAAACACCGTCATCAACATTTGTAAGCTGGTCATCTCTGATAAGATCCCAATTTATTGAAGAAGGATACGGGTTACCCAAAAGATGCCAACCATCGTAAAGATTTGGAATTGCATTTCCGTCATCATCGGGGTCGTTTGCAGTGAAACTTAAACCGGTTGCATCGAAATTACCTGTATTTGGTGTTCCGGAATATTCAATAAGCTGATTTTCTGTTGTATAGAACATATAACCGGCAGTTTCATTAAGATTAATATCAGCTCCGGCATCTCCGTTATGAGCATATGCCCAGCCCGCAATAAGATTATTACTGTCAAAAGCACCGGCAGGTTCAGTTAAAGGATCTCCGTCTAAATCAACAGTTTCATCAAAAATATAAAAATTCGGATTAAAATCTCCTGAAGAATGAGAACGAGTAAATAAAGCACTTGTAACATCTGCTGAAGCAACAGGAGCTGAAACTTCATGCCATTGCATACCGTTTATGTATCTTTCTGCATTCATTTTTCCGGTGGAAATAATATTTATAGTTCCGTTATCAATGAACGAAGCACTCGGATCATAATCATTTGCAGGTGATTTAAGAGTGAGTGTTCCTGTTAAAGTAGTAGATCCGTTTACAGTTACAGTATTTCCTGCAGTTAATATTGTATTTGAATTTAGTGCAACACTGAAATTATTAAACATCTCGGTAGATGAACAAATTATAGTTTGGTCACCTGTTCCGTCAAAAGTTACTGTTTCCGTAGTATTTCCCTGCAAAAAAGGATCTGCATTAATACTTGTATTTATCCAATCGCCTGCTATATTTATATTGAAATTTCCGGTAGCAACATCAAGTTGAGTAGAGCCGTTTATTGTTAAATTTCCGTTTACATCAAGGTTTGCTTCAGGTGTTTTTATTCCTGAGTTTGAAGCTGTTAAATGCCGGTATCCGTCAGTATCGGAATCAGGGTCTTTTATTGTTTGATTAATTGTTCCGTTATAATTTACAGTATTTCCTTCTGCTTCGGCAATAAGCTGACCGTCAGAAAGAAGTATGCCTCCAATATTTAGAGTTGAATTGATTCCGTTAGTCCAATATTTTGCGGAAGAACTTTTTCCGATAATATCATTTGCAACTGTTATCTGACCGTAATTTGTAATCATAAAACTATTTATATTATTCAGGTCAATATTTCCGGCACTCACAGTTAATAGTGCAGATGATAATATTGTTTTGTTTCCTTTTATATAAATATTTCCTGCGGAAATTGTTCCTGTTCCGTCAATATTTCCGGTAGCTTCAAGAGTTATATCTTTAGATCCCGAGCTTGTAAGAGTTCCGTCAACCGTAATGTCTCCTGTACACTTAAATGTTTTTGCAACCATTTCAAGAGTAGCACCTGCATCAACTGTAAAATGATGTATTTCTTCGTTTGCATCTAATGTAACAGTATGAGGATTGATAATCCTTGTATTATCAGTAATATCAGGAATGCAGTTACAATCCCAAGTTGTGGCATCATTCCAATCTCCTGTTTTAATACTGTTTATAGCGTAATAAATATTTACATCTATATCAGTTGGAGGAGAATCACTACAACCGACTTTTTGTGAAATAACACTTACATTTCCTGTTCCGACAGTTCCCCAATCAATGGTAATGTTTTCTGTTCCGTCACCACCTGCAATCGTTCCGCCGGATACTGTCCAATCATAAGTATAACCAACAATTGGAATGACTGAATATGGTTCACCGAGAGTATTTTCCGGAACATTTGTTTTTCCTGTGATTTCAGCAACTTGAATAGAATGAATATTAACATCTAAAACAACAGCTTCACTATAGGTACAACCATTATGCTCCATAACTGTAACACTGCCAATCATTCCGATAACTCCCCAATCAACAGTTATACTGTTTGTATTTGTTCCTCCTGTTTGTGTTCCGCCTTCTATTGACCAGTAATATGTATTTCCGTTATCAGTAACAGAATAAATTTCATCGCTTGCACCTGTACAAACATCAACATTTCCTGAAACAGCAGAAGTTGTCGGCGGAGTACAATTTGTATCATCTCCAAAACAAAATTGTGCAGGAGATGTACCTATACCTGTCCGTTGAACCATTGGCGCAGAATTTGTACCGTGCGTACCTTCAGCTGTCCAGTCCGAGGCTGCATCATCTCTGGTTAAAAGCCTTGTGTCTGCATCAATTGTAAATGAAATAAAATTTGTGCCGTATAAGTCTAAATCAAAATCATTACTATTGCCTAACCTAAAACTATTGTCCTCTGTTAAATCCCAATATCCGTCAAGAAAAGTATTATAAATTGTTGCAGCTCCGTCAACAAGGCTTAAACCGGCGCTACCCGGACTTTCAGGAATAAATTCAAATGCAACTGTTCCTACAGTTTGTATGGTTGCAAAAGTAGAATAAGCAGGCCTGAAATCAGATGTAGTGCCAACCGGGAAAAGATATGCAGAACCGGAAGCAATAATCCATCTTTCAAATTTACCGATAACACTGCCTGATGTATGCGAAAGAGTTCCAATATTTCCGGCATCGGTACCGAGTGTTATGGTTTTGTGTCCGACATCAATATTTCCGCTTGTCATTGTTAATGAATTTGAAATAGTAAGTTGATCATTTACAAAGAATGTTCCGCTTGATTTGTCGATTTCACAATTGTAAAACATTTCACCTCCGGGACGAGCTAATATTTGGTCAGAAGTTCCGTCAAAAACCACTAATCCGCTTCCTTCTTCAAAATGAGAAAAACTTGTCCAGTTACCTCTTACATATATTGTATGGTTGTTAGAAACAAATATACCGCTGTTTATTGTTACATTACCGGTTATATATAAAATGCCTTGTGCTCGTTTTTCTTTAATTCCTGTAAATTCAACATTATAATAAGTATTTCCTGTAGGAGTTAAAATATTTTGATGATTTACTTCTGAATTGTAAATCACTGTATTCCCGGATGCAGAAGCAGTAAGAGTTCCTTGTGCAGGAAAAAGCTCATCGCTCAATTGAAGAGTTGAATTTGCAGCATTTACCCATGTTGAGCCTGCATTTGAGCCTCTTAAATCGTTGTTAATTGTAAATTTTCCGTTATTTGTAACAACAACATTATTGTCAAGAAATGTTGAAGCGATTACTGATAAGTTTGCTCCGGAAAGAATTTGAGCATTTCCGTTAAAATTGAAATTTACTTTAATAACACCTACACCGGCAACAGTTTGACCTGACCCGCCTGTAAATTCAAGATCACGATTTCCTGTGTAAGTTCCGTTTACGAGCAAATTCCCATCTGTTTGAAGCCCTTTGTTTCCAACATTTAATACACCGGTACTGTTGATTGTTAAATTTGTAATGACTGCATTATTTACATTTACCGTAACTGTATGTCCGCCGGCAACAACAACATGATCAGTTGCTCCGGGTGTTGAAAGTTGATCCCAAGTACTTGCATTTCCCCAATTACCGGTTGCAACCGAAGTATAAATTGTTTGAGAAAAGGTGTTAAATGAAAATAACAGTAATATTACTATTGATGAAATAAGTATTTTTAGATTCATTGTTTTTGAATTAATTTATACTGAACAAATTGTACTGATAGATATTTTATAACAAATTTATATCCAATATGGAAAAAATTTCAACTGTAAAAATAAATTTTTCATTATAAACAGTTTTATCTATCAGACATCTATACGGTTTATATATTTGTATGTTAATATCTTATTTTTGATTATGTTTACGCCGGAATTGATAAATTGTTCTAATTTATTGATAGAATCCTTTTAAAAGTTGATAAATGAAGATTTATACTCAATTTGTTTTAAAAAGACATCATACAAAAAGGCAGCTGAAAAAACTGCCTTTTATTAAATAAATTTTATATATTATTTTATTCTTGTTCTGCTAAAAAGCGTTCA
>JAUVIG010000442.1 GCA_030592825.1 Chlorobiota bacterium
AATCATAAAAATATCTGTATGTATTATATTGCGTTGATTGTTTTAAGATTTCTTTATTTTGATCTATAAGCGGCAGGGCTTTATTATCAAAAGTCAGTAAAAAGCTGGTTTCCATATTGTTTCTTATTGGATGATTCAAATTGTGCTTTGCAATTATAATATCCCAATCAGGTACGGCAAATAAGACAAAACCGATGTACACAGACCAAGAATTTATCTTTATCAGCCAAAAGGTCGATTTTTTATTATTAATCTTAATATAAAGTGAAACTAATCCGAATACAACTAATGCCAAAAAGAAAAATACACCGATTCGTTTATATGCTAATCCGAAATAGTTAATGTAATGTGAATTTCTGATGATTACAGAAGTTAAAAGGATGACATTTTGGGCAATCCATACATAGGAAACAATTTTCAGCATCTTTACATTCGGATAAAAGTTAAGATTTTTTCTGAAAAAGAAGACCATAATACCGATTGACAGCAAAATACTTAAGATAAGTAAATAAGTTCCTTCATGAACAAATTGTTTTAAGTCAATTGCCGCTGTATATTTAAAATTTAACCAAATTGTTGAAATGTCAATCACATTAATAATCAATAATAAGGTGTTTACCAAAATGATCATTATAATTCCTGTTCTGAATTCATTCTTTAAAAGTTGCTTTAGACCGAAGCGACCGTGCATATACTTATTAATGCTTTTCTTCTTACGTTTTCTTATGATGCTTTCATTGTGATTTTTTTCTTCATGCACTACGTAATCTTTTTTCATTTTATAAATAAACCAGCCAACTGTTATAAATCCCCATATTGTAAACATAATTTCTGCAAATGATATATCTTTAAATATCATTCGTATCCAATCTCCGATTGCAATAAAGAACCTGTCGGACAGTTCATCAAAAATCGGATTAGCGAATTTAAATATCCAATAAAAGACGTACAATACAATTAGAGGAATAAGAGTTAACTTTATGAATTTGAGGGTTTTCTTAACTCGTTTTGAGGATTTTTTTTCTAATTTGATGTAATCTCCTATCAATTGAAAAGATGTTACAAAAGATGTTAATGCTGATAAAGAACTGTATATGATGGTTTTCAATTCTTTATAATGGATAAAAGGTTGTAAGAGTATTATTGAAAATACCCATACAAAAACAGATAATTCAGAAGCATGCAATGTAATTGTTATTGCAGTTATTAAAGTTCCTGCCGTAACAATTAATGCATATTTTGATTTTACAAAATACGGAAAAGCATATGCCAAACTACCTATTATAAAGACAGTAAATAATAAGGCATTTATTCCGATTGCTTCTTTCCAAAATAAGAAATTGAAGAGGAAAGTTCCTGTTATTAATAATCCGAATTTGATTTTTGGTTTCATACAAAAAAATTTAGTTATAATAGGGGTTTCATAATATTTGTTAAAAAAAGTACTTTGTGTTACAAAGTGAAATAATAAAAAAATTAGCCTTTCGGGCCGTGTATCAGATTTTCTAAAGCATCAAGATGTTCCTTAAACGCAATTTTACCTTCGTTTGTTGCGTAATAGTTAGTTTGAGTTTTTCTTCCTACAAATTTTTTATTAACACTAATGTAGCCTTTGCTTTCAAGAACACGCAAATGACTCGCAAGATTACCGTCAGTTAAATTCAGAATTTCTTTCAAGTAATTGAAATCAGCTTTGGGTTGAACTGTTAAAACTGACATAATTCCGAGCCTTACTCTGCTTTCAAAAAATTTATTAATATTTGATATTATTGACTGCATTGTTTATTATTGCATTGTTTCATTGTTACACTGTTAAATTGTCTAAAAAAGATAACAATGCAGCAATGCAACAATTTATATTATTTATTATTAATTTTTGTTTTCATTGCATTAGTTAAATTATTATGTCTTTTAATAAGTTCTTTTATACTTGCAGTATCTTGCTTAAAATCATCTTGATATTTTTCTATACTGTTTAATGTTAATGAAATTTTCATTGCTGTTCTGTAATCACGCATTTCTATTATTTTTTCATCTAATTTTTTTTGCAAGCTGTTTAATTTTGCAACTTTCTTTTTATAATTCTCTTCACTTTTATAAACTTCGGCTAATATTTTTTCTCGTAAAGTACTGTCCTGTATCATTGCAACATAAGAATTCATATTAACAATGCTGTCTTCAATTGAAATGTACGGCTTTAATTCATTATAATATTTTGAATTGTTTGATAAAAAATCATTTATTTCAATATTGTAACTATTCTTTGTTAATATCCTAAATTCTTCTTCTATTTCTTTAAGCTCTGTATTTTTTTCAAGAAGTTCATTATACAATTTGTCTGTTAAAGATGAATATCCTCTTTTTGAGTATGATGAAATATCTTCTATAATGCTTTGGTCTTGAAATACTTCCGGAGTTGTATTTTCTTTTTCTCTTACTGATTTAAGGCATGAGCTTAATGTAAGCAGAGCTACAGTTAATATTAGAATGGTATATCTTTTCATTGTTTTTGCTTTTTTGTTTATATGTTTATTTCGTGATTTGTTTAACTTTTTTTTCTTTTCGTTCATATTTTAAATACATAATTGTTCCGTAAATAATGTGCATAATACCAAATCCTAATGCCCAATAAAAAATTCCGAAACCAATATCAACTGCTGCAATTAATCCCAAAATAACTTGTGATATGCCCAGATACCTGATGTCGTTTATTGTATATTTTGAAGCATTAATTAATGCCAAACCATAAAAGATAAGAGTGGTAGCTGAAATAATAAATACTGCTCCGTGCCAAATCAGGATTAAAACAAATATTCCGCCTACTGTCAGAGGTATAAACAGATTAATTAATAAAAGTTTTGAGGTTTTATTCCATAGTTTTAGTCCTTTCTTTTTTGCGTTTCTGTGGGTAAATATATAACCGAAAGTTATTGCGAGAACCAAAACGACAAGTGCATTTATCAACAGAGCAATGATAATCTCCAAACTAAAATCACCGGATTCAATAATAAAAGTTCTTCTGTCGTAGCCGTGATAAATGTTAACTAACCACCAAGCAAATCCGGCACCTGCTAATGCAAATATCCCGGCAAATATTCCTCCGAGACCGCTTAAAGATAAGAAACTTGAAGAGCGTTCCATAATTGAACGAATCTCATTTAAATTATCTAAATGTTTTTGATTTTCATTGTTCATCGGTTTTGTTTTAAAAGTACTTTGTGTTGCAAAGTTAGATTAAAAAATTAAACCTGCAAATTTTTTTTATGTTTTTTTAAAAAATTTATAAGTTGCATTATTTATGAATGAGTCCACTCCGAAATGTTAAATTTAGCCACTAATGCACGAATAAAAAAGGCTGTGGTTTAGGTATTCTGTGAAATGTGTTAGTTACTATTGTTTTACTGCTCCGCAGTAATAAAAAGTTATGTATAAAGGAAGATAAATCACCAAGTGAATAGTGAGAAAGATTTATAATATCACTAATTGCTTTGTGAAAACCATTAAAATGATTGGTTCTACTGTTATTTTAGTGGGTAATTGTAGGTTAATATTAAAGTATGAAAAATGTATAATTGTTTATTTGTTTA
>JAUVIG010000353.1 GCA_030592825.1 Chlorobiota bacterium
AGCTATTTAAAATAATTTATTAAATCCTTTTTTTATTAAACCGACTACTTCATTTATATCAATTTCTTTCCCCAGTTCGTTTTTCATTGACGT
Source organism: Chlorobiota bacterium (assembly GCA_030592825.1). Lineage (GTDB taxonomy): Bacteria > Bacteroidota > Bacteroidia > Bacteroidales > JAADGE01 > JAADGE01. Next base: position 94 of record JAUVIG010000353.1, read on the forward strand.
TACACCTTTGTTAATATAACCGCAAGGGTTAATATGATTAAAATATGAAAGATCGGTATTAACATTCAGAGCTAAACCGTGCATTGTTACTCCTCTGCTTACCTTTACTCCTATTGAGCATATCTTCCTTTCATTATATTTTCCGACATCCAACCAAACACCAATATTTCCTTTACTCAACTCTCCGGTCAAGCCGTATTCTTTCAATACATCAATAATTAAATATTCAAGCCTGTAAATATATTCTTTGATTCCAATTTGGTAATCATCAAGATCAATTACAGGATATACAACTAATTGCCCGGGACCGTGGTAGGTGATATCTCCGCCTCTGTTTGTTTTAAAATAAGTTGCATCAACTTTTCTTAAAAAAGCATCATCAATTAATAAATTATTTTCATTTCCGCTTTTACCTATTGTATAAACATGTGGATGTTCACAAATTATAATTTCAAAATTATTTTTATTTCCGTTATTTTTATTTGATATTTTTTCATTAAAAATAAGGGTTTGGATTCTGTAAGCTTCCTCATATCTTATGATTCCTAATTCGTTAAACAAAATTTTTCCGGCCATGATATTTTACACCTTATTAAACATTCTGTAATTACAACTTAATTTATTAAATTTGCGAAATTACATAAAATATATAAAAACATTATATAATGAATAAACTACTTTTATTGGGAGACGAAGCAATTGCACAAGCTGCAATTGACGGAGGTATGTCCGGTGTTTATGCATATCCCGGAACACCTTCAACAGAAATAACCGAATATATTCAAAGAAATAAAACGGCAAAAGAAAAGAATATTCACAGTGAGTGGTCAACTAATGAAAAAACAGCCATGGAATCTGCAATAGGTATGTCTTATGCCGGCAAACGTTCTATGGTTTGTATGAAACATGTAGGACTGAATGTTGCTGCTGATGCTTTTATGAATTCAGCAATTACAGGTGTAAACGGAGGAATGTTGATTGTGGTCGCTGATGACCCGTCTATGCATTCTTCTCAAAATGAACAAGATTCACGTTATTTTGCCGATTTTGCCTTGATTCCTATTTTAGAACCGTCAAATCAGCAAGAAGCTTATGACATGATATACGGAGGTTTTGAATTATCTGAAAAGTTTAATACACCGATAATGGTTCGGATTACAACTCGTTTAGCTCATTCAAGAGCTTCAATAACAAGGAAAGCTCAAATTGACGAAAATAAAAATTCTCTTCCAAATGATTTAAAACAATTTGTTTTATTACCGGCAATTGCAAGAAAAAATTACAAGACATTAATCGGCAACCAAGTTCATTTTGAGAACTCTTCCGAACAATCTTCTTATAATCAATATTTTGAAGGCAAAGACAAATCTCTCGGTATTATTGCAGCCGGAATTTCATTTAATTATTTAATTGAGAATTATGAAGACAGCAATGTTCCCTACCCTGTTTTAAAAATAGGTCAATATCCTTTACCCTCCGATTCTGTAAGAAAGATTTATGAAGAATGTGATAAGATTTTAATTTTGGAAGACGGGTATCCGTTTATTGAAAATAAATTAACAGGTGTACTCGGAGATAAAAAAATAAAAGGTCGTTTGACAGGAGATTTACCGAGAGACGGAGAACTTAATCCAAATCTTGCGGCAGTTGCTCTGGGATTGGAAGAACCGATTATTGTAACCAAGCCTGATGTCTTACAAAACAGACCACCGTCATTATGCCCCGGTTGCGGACACACAGATGTATTTAATGCCTTAAATGAAGTTATGGCAGATTACGGTCCCGGTAAAGTATTTTCGGATATCGGATGTTATACACTCGCAGCATTGCCGCCGTTAAATGCAATTAACACATGCGTTGACATGGGAGCCTCTATCACAATGGCAAAAGGTGCCGCAGATGCAGGCATGAAACATGTAATAGCATTTATTGGTGATTCAACTTTTACACATTCCGGAATGACAGGTTTATTGGATTGCGTTTATGAAAAAACAGCAATTACTATAATTATTTCTGACAATGATACTACAGGAATGACGGGAGGACAAGCATCACATGCAGAGCATGTACTTCATCAAATTTGCAAAGGCCTCGGAGTTGAAGAAGAACATATCAGAGGTTTTATTCCTTTAAGAAAAAATCATGACGAAGCTCTTAAAATTTTAAGGGAAGAAATTGAATATGAGGGCGTCTCAGTTATAATTCCTCACAGAGAATGTGTACGTACACTTGAACGAAAACATAAGCTTAAAGCAAAGATTAAAAAGATGAATTAATGGAAGAATTAAATAATAATTCAATTTATTCAGAACAAGAAAGTCAAGATATTGATAAAATAACTGAAAAGGAAGATATTTATAAGAATTATATATTCCCTTCTTTGTCTCGTCGTATCCAAGCTCTCTTTATTGATGCTGTCATTATTTTCTTAGTATTTTTAGGAAGCTCATACATCTTTGCATTTTTCAATGATGTTAATCCTTTTTTCAGGGCAGCAATCTTCCTTTTTATGGTATTTTTATATGAACCGACATTTATACATTTTTTTAAAGGAACAGTCGGTCATCAAATTTTAAACTTAAAAGTTACTAAATTTGATAATCCTGAAATCAAACTAAGCCTTTTTTCATCATTTTCCAGATTTATCATAAAATGGTTTCTTGGTTGGTTGTCATTTATTTCAATATTATTTAATAATAATAACCGGGCAATGCATGATGTTGCAAGTAATTCAATTGTTACATTCTATGAAAATGAAAAAAGCACTTAAACTTTTATAGAACTAAATTATAAAAAATATAAAAAATGAAAGCAGACATAATATTATCAGGCGTGGGCGGACAAGGAATTTTATCCATTGCTGCTACAATAGGAACTGCCGCATTACAAAGTAACTTATACATGAAACAATCGGAAGTGCATGGCATGAGCCAAAGAGGCGGTGATGTTTCTTCAAATATGAGAGTTTCGGATAAACCCGTTGCATCAGACTTGATTCCGCAAGGAAAAGCAGATGTTATCTTATCAGTAGAACCGATGGAATGTTTAAGATATATTTCATATTTAAAACCTGACGGTTGGTTAATTACCAATTCCAAACCGTTTAATAATATTGCAAATTATCCGGATTTGGAAGAAGTTTATAAAGAGATAAGAAAAGTAAAAAATCATATTATAATTGATGCAGATGCTATTGCAAAAGAGTTAAAATCTGTTCGTTCATCAAACATTGTTATGCTTGGTGCAGCTTCTCCGTATATTGATATGGAATATGACAGTTTTAAAAGAGCTTTGCAAACTATCTTCGGAGCAAAAGGTCAAGAAATTGTTGATAAGAATATTGAAGCATTGGATAAAGGCAGAGAACATACTTTAAACCAACAAAAGAAGTAAATATATTCAAAAAAAATGCATAGGTATAACAGAAATTTGTTCGGAACACATTTCGGCGAATTTCTTTATGCCATGAGCAATCATTTTATGTTTGTTAAAAATAAAAAAGACCGCCAAATTTGACGGTCTTCATTTTATATAAAAACTGATTATTTTTTACCGAGATATTCTGCAATACCTACTTGAGTTGCAATTAGACCTTCATCTCCTTCTTTCCAATCTGCAGGACAAACTTCACCGTGTTTTTCAAAATATTGTAAAGCATCAACCATTCTCAATGTTTCATTAATACTTCTTCCCAAAGGCATATTATTTACAACTTGATGTTGCACTATTCCTTCTTTGTCAATTAAGAATAATCCTCTGTATGCCATCGGAGTTCCTTCATAAATAAAGTTCCCGTCTTCATCAAAGTCATATTCTCCTGCAAGAACATCATAGTCCATTGAAATAATTTTTGCTTGATCAGCAACCAAAGGATATTTAACACCTTTAATACCGCCGTCATTCTTTTCTGTTTGCAACCATTTCCAATGTGAGAATTGAGAATCAGTAGAAACTCCTATAACTTGAACATTTCTTTTATCAAACTCATCCATTTTGTCTTGGAATGCAATTATTTCTGTAGGACATACAAAAGTAAAATCCGCAGGGTAAAAGAAAAGAACAACATATTTCTTCCCGATATAATCTTCTAATTTGAATGCATCTATCATTTCACCTCCGTTTGATACAGCAGGAGCTGTAAATACCGGGGCTTTTTTTCCTGTTAAAACTGCCATAATTATTTTTTTTTTATTGTTAATTAATAAAATATTTTCGGATGCAAAGGTATGAATATATTTCTTATTTAGAAATATTATAAATAAAATTTTCTTTAAATTACTTCTTTAAAATAA
>JAUVIG010000050.1 GCA_030592825.1 Chlorobiota bacterium
ACAAGATAACAAATAAACAATCAGGGTCATCCACATATGCAGACCTAATACGTGCAAATGAGGTAATGTTTGGTGATTTACCGGAATTGTCAAAATCCTCCGCAGTTGCCTTAACATCAACCTCCGCAGTAACAACAGCATTAACTTTTTTACTAATTTTAAACTGCAATATAATGTCTGCACGATGAAGTCTTTCAAGTGTTTCTACATTTATCAAGTTCCATTTATTATCATCACTGTCTACAATATTTGAAAAAGTTTCTTGTGCCCATGCTTCAACAAAAGGACCTGCTATTTTATTAATATTTTCCATTGGGAGTCCCAATTTCAAATTTGTGTTTATGATAATTTTGTTATCTCCATTAGTAATAGCATTTTCAATAATTTGTTCTATTGAATTAGTTGCATATTCACTAAATTCCGGATACTCTTCCCCCTCAATCGGTTTCTTAAAATTAAAATCTTTATATTCCATCTTTATTTCTCTATTTATTCAACAAAAATACAATCATTTTTTCTTGTTGCCTAAATTATCTTGTGGTTCGTTCAAATTATGCCCAACGTCACGTATAAAATGCGTTTCAATGCATTTTATATATGTGTGTGTGCCCGAAATGTGAAATTCCGAACCTTTCACACAAAGGTAAAGGAAATTTTCTCAAAAGTGAGGATTTTAAGAATATAAAGTTTTCAACAATCCAAGTCTTAATACACTTAAACAGAGGGGTGTAAAAGCTGAAGGCAAAGCCTGTTCCGCACTTGTTTCGGGAGGTATTACTCGTGAGGGTAAATCTGAAACTCCTTGCGAACGTGCAAGGATAGGTAGGCAAGTTTGTTCTGACATTAGTAAATGAGAATTTACTACCAATCGTATAAGAGATTATTTGCGAATAAGTAAATACCTGAAACGGATAAGCTGCCACAACACAGTGAAGTCCGAAATCTGTTACAAGTTTCGATATGTAGATACGGCAGATATAGACTAAAGGAGGTTTCACTTACTCGGGGAGGTCTCAATTTAGGTTAGATTTCCTAAATGTTGAGAAGTCAGCAGAGGTCATATTAGTTATCGGGAAATGAGGGGTGTAGCGTGAATACTTATAGTCTTATCCGTCAGTATTCTATGACAAAAACAAATAAAATCACAGAAAGTTATTAACAATATTAAGCCGCATATTTCATAAAATTCACATAAGGAGTTTTTCTTTCAACAACTGCAAATATTCTTGATAATAATTTATTTCTTATAACGTTTATAGTACTCATTTTTGATTTGCCTTTTTCTATTCTTCTCTCATAATAATTTTTCATTTCACGGTTGTGCTGTATTGCTGATTTCGCACATAAGTCAAACAAACTTTTAATCTTTTTATTTGCTAAATGACTAACTTTTGTTCTTCCTTTTATACTTGATCCCGATGAGTTAGGAAAAGGTGCAATCCCACAATACGATGCAAATTTTCTCCAATTTTTAAATTTTGTAAAACCGTTTGTATAAACAATCATAAATAATGTAGTTTGAGGCCCGACACCTTTGATACTGTTGATAAGCTTATACATTTCGTTTAATTGTTCATCGCGTCTAATAATGTCATCCATTTCATTTTCAACATTATCAATTTGTTTTGTTAAATAACTTATCATCTTTTCTTGTGTTTCAAATAATATTTTATTTTATTTTTTTATAAGAAAACCGCTTTGTTCTTTGAAAGAAGATTTATAACCTGCTCTTTGTTTTACCAAACGATCTCTTAAAGACAATAAATTTTTAAGACGCATCAGTTTCTCCGAAGGGATTTTGTAAGGCTCTAATTCATCTCTTAATCTATAAGCATAAAGTGCAATACGCTTTGCATCAATTTTGTCGTCTTTCCCCCTTACAATACCGAGTGATCTTTTTATTGCCAAGCCCGGAACCATAGAAAACTGAATGTTTTCTTTCGATAAATAAACGGCTAATTTATGAGAATATAATCCGGTATGCTCAAAAACAAACATAATTTCATTTTTCGGAAAAGAACTGTTTTTATAAGTCCACTTAACCATCTTTCTTAAATCTTTGTTTGTGTTTTCAAAAATTTCAAATGTCTTGTTACTGTGAATAAAAACATCAATTTTAGATTTGCTTACATCAATACCGACAGTTTCATTAATTTTCATAATTTTGTATTTTTAAAAGTTATTAACAAAAGTTACAAGACTAACACCTTTAAAAGGTTTGTTCTAAAATTCTATTTGGTCCTTTGTAACCTGAATAAAAGAATGGGGACTGATACTGACGATAGGTCATAAATCTGGCGACGGACAAAGTTCACCCCATTCTTTTTATTAACAAATTTACAGTTTTTAACAAAGAAAAAAAGAAGCAAAAAAAGAAATTCATCATTATCATTATTTTTATAAAAATATCAGATTACAAATCTAAAGGCTGACGGAAAGGACCGAACGCTAAACAGCTTGATAATTACATTATTTATGGCATATTCTATAATGGGTGACCGATTCCCAAGATGAGCCAACGGTTTTGTAAGAAAGGGCAATGTACAGTTGGTGAAAAGAGCTTCTGTACTGTTTGGCGAACCGCCATATACAGCCTGTTCCGAAGCATTTCGGAAAGATCCGTATACTATTGCGAGAGCAATATCGGTGTGAGAGGTGTACCGGCTACTGTTTGGTAGTCAGCCGTCTACTCCTTTAGATTTGTACAAAATTTTTTATTCTATTTTTAATTTTTGATCTAATAATTCTCTAAATTTATCACTCAGAACGCACAAAAACATATAATTAATTTTTTCAGTATTAAATGTTATACCATTGTTTTCATATATCTTATATTCTGTTATTTCATTAATTCTTATAGAAAAAGATCTAATGTAGAAATAGTATGGTTCAATTTTTTGATTTTTTTTATAATCAAATATTATTAAGCTATCTGTTAAATCTAAACTTCCCGAACAATGTAATTGAGCTTCTAATCTGCCGCCAATAAAGAAGAAAGGGAAATACATAGTATTAGAATCAGATTCTAGGACTTTACTATTGTCTAGTGTCTTGTTTTCGATATAGTTATGTTTACTCAGATGTTTTTTTATCCATTTCTGTCCAAAAAGAGAATTACTGCTAATAATTAAAACAATTATGATAATAAATTTTTGAAAATTTAGCATAAGCTTAATATTCTATTATTTTACACAACGTTTGGCTAAAAAGCGTGCAGGGTTAAAACTGCGACTTTTCAATTTACTTGATAGCCAAATTTTTAATTTATCTTTTTAAATTATTTACAAAATCAAATTAAAGATTTTGCGGTGTTTGTTTCTTATTCTTACTCTCAATTTGCGACTTTGTCTGCATGATGTTTTAGCTGGTGTTGAACACCGTTATTTAATTCAGATATGTTTCTATTTTCTTTATTTCAATAACTATTCTATGATTTTCAGGCAAACAATCAAGCAATTCTGATGGAACAACTCTATCAATTTCAGGCAGTTCCCTATACAAATTTAAAACAATCTCAAAATGTTCTTCTCCTATCTTTTTATTGCCTAATTTATAATTACAATAACCTATTTGTTCAATTAGTTTAGTATATCTCCATATTTGAAATTCCTTTAATTTTAATCTGTCAACTTTTAGATAATTTTCAAGAGCTTTATTTAAATTGTTAATGTCATGATAGCAATGAGCTAAATATAATTGAGCTAAATAATGTGATTTATTAAGTTCAATTGCTTTTTGGAAATTTGTAATTGATTTATTGATGTTCTTTTTCCAATCTTCTGAATCATAATCAATCAACCCCCAAATGTAATAACTATTTGAGTCTAATTTTTTTTCCATTTTTAACATTAATATAATCTCATCTCCCAATTTATTTTTTTTAGAAATATTTTCTGTACAAATAAATTGGTCGTATTTTTTACTCAATATTTTCTTGAAGTTTTTTTTCATTTAAATGGTGTACATTTGTGTTGACGTACTTGGTGTATATACGTAACTAAAAAAACACAGTTACGTATATATCTGCTTTGTGTGTAATATATTTTGATTAATTTGAGTTGTTGTTATTTCTTACAAAGATATGTAACAGCAACTTTTTTACAAAAATACTTTGAGTTTATTTTTTATTCAAAAAACTCCGTTAAATCCCGACGATCTTTTTTGGTTGGTCTGCCGGTTCCTCTGTCTCTTTTTAAGGTAATATTTTTATTGATTACATTAAGAGTATCAAGGTGTTCTTGTCTTGTTTTTAGCCCTTTCTTATTCAGAAAGTAATCCTGTATTGCAGCAACGGTAATAAGCCCAATTGATTTATGGTTTCCACTTCTCCGGTGGTAATATTATAGCTTTTGTATAACGGGTTTTTCTTGTTAGTTACATTTTGCACTTCAATAATCCATTCTTGAGTGGCTTTTTTGCCTGTGAGCTTGAAACCGGCTCTTAAGTCAAAACGAAAATAATCGTCAAATTGTTCACAGAAAGCATTTTGGTCTTCGTATTGCGTAATCCCGCTTAAAGCAGACCTTTCGATATCAATGGGAGTGTATCGTTGTCCGCCGGCAATATTGAATTTGGCATCAACTTTTAACATTTTCCTTTTCTTGCTTTTTATTTTGTTTTTGCCTAACTCAAATTCTTTTCCGCTTAATAAATTAAATACATAACCTCCGTCAAAAACAGTACTTCTTTCAACATCGTCACTTCCGGTGTATTTCGATTCAAAAAGTGAAGCAGTAGTTAAAAAATAAAAGCCTTTGTCAAGAAATTTTTCTAAAGTAATCTCTACACCATAATTAAATCCTGTTCCTTTATTAGTCACAGAATCGGGAATGGTCGCAGTAATTGAGCTGTGGTTCAATAATGAATAAGAACTGCTTTCAGCTTCTATTACAGCATTGGTAATATGTTGATAATAAGTTTCAGCTTTTAATCGAATGGTTTCAGATAATAAAAAATCGTAACCGATTACAAAATGACGGCTTTTTGTGAAGTCTAATTCAGTATTTGGAGTAGTATAAGTTCCGTCTGCTTGCAACACTTGGCGATAATAAAAATTAACAGGAGCCATTTGGCTGTGCAACCCATAACCAAAATTCAATGATTGCTTTGGAGTGAAAGCCCATTTCATACCAAGCCTGGGTTCTATTGAAGAACTGTTGTTAAGTGTTAAATATTCATAATGTAAACCGGTATTAAGCGTAATTTTATCGTTGAATTTATGTTGCCACTGCATATAGGGTTGGATGAGAACGGTACTGCCGTCATAATCAATTACGGTTTCAAATTGATTGAAAGCAGCATTATAAATGCTGTCTGTCATATTAAAGCTCAAGTAGTGAGCATAACTGCCGATTCTTACGGTATTTCCGGCATTAAATTTTTTGTTTAAATATAGTGAAGTTGTGTATTTTGTGCGATTAAAATTCTGTCTGTACCTTGGGATATTAGCCCCGTCAACTGTACTCAATGAATCCTCTGAGCCTTTGTTTCGGGCTGAAGATGCAGCGAATGTAAGTTTTGAATAAGCAGATTTGCTAAGCAGATATTTATGAGTAAGGCCAATTACACCCATTGCATTCTCGCTAATGATATCAGTATCGAAATTACCTGTGAAGAACTCTGCTTCCTCAATTAATTCAGTGCTGTCTTTTTCACTGTCTAATAAGGAAATGTTGTTTATTCCTCCCAAGCCGAACACAGAGACAGTACCGAATTTATTGTCGGGAAAATTCAATTTAAATGTAAGATCCTGAAAATATGGTGTAGCGATTCCTGTTCCTAAATTAACACCCATAGCTTGTAATATTCCTAAAGTTGAATAGCGATAATTCACTAAATAAGAAGAATGTTTTTTGCGGTTTATCGGTCCTTCGGCTCCAAGTTCAAAGCCGTTAATCCCCATTTGTCCCAAAAATTCATGTTTCTCATCGTTACCGTTTCTCATTTTCAAATCAAAAACGCCTGATAAAGCGTTGCCGTATTCAGAAGGAAAAGCCGCAGTCATGAAATCGGAATTAGCCAATACGTTGTTATTCAACATACTTACAGGGCCACCTGTTGCTCCTCCGTCACCAAAATGATTAGGATTTGGAATATCCACTCCTTCCAACCGCCATAATACTCCGCCGGGAGAATTACCTCGAATTACAATATCATTTATGGCATTATTAGAAGAATAAACACCGGCAAAATTCATTGCCATGCGCGAAACATCATTGTTAGAACCTGCGTAACGCTTTGTTTCTTCTACAGAGAACATTCGAGCACTGACAGTTGACGTTTTATTTAACGGTCGGTCTTTTACATCTTTGGCAACAATAACCACTGCATCAATTTTAACGGTACTTTCTTCCATCTCAATGTTCAGAATCAACTCTTTGGAAGAACTTAATTCGATATTGCGATATACCTTGGATTCAAACCCTTCAAAGTTAGCTTCTAATGTTACTCTGCCTATGGCAACTTCATCAATTTTGTAATATCCGTCAAGATCGGTTTTTACTGCTTTTACAAGATCAGCATTCATAATAATTACATTTACAAAAGGAAGAGGAGCTTGCGTTTCTTTATCAACTATTTGACCTTTAATGGTCTGCGTAAAATTTTGTGCAGTGCTGCTTAGGGCAAACAGCATAATTATGACAATTATACCGGATTGAATTAAATTTTTCATAATTTCTCTTTTTAGTTTATACTGTTTTACGGGACAAATATAAGGGTATAGAAAACGCCAATCGCCCATGCCTGTCGGACGGAACAAGCAATGAGGAAACGTACTTATTATTTGTTAAGGATCAGATGGTTAAGGAAAAGATAAGTTGTTGAAAAACATGTTCGGATAGACAGGGGTGGGCAATAATTAAGCTCTGACAATCAATGGTGTAAATTTATGAGATTTTCTTGAAATATTCGGAAGGTGTAAGCCCGGTGGCTTTTTTGAAGAAAGTATTGAAAGTCGTTTTGGAATTGAAGCCACATTGATATGCAACGGACAGAAAGGTAAATTTTTGGTTTTTCGGGTTTTTAATTTTTTCTTTGAATTCTTTTAAACGAAAGCCGTTCACATAATCGTAAAAGTTCTGCTGTAATTGTTCATTAAGCACTTGCGATAATTGATTACTGCTCGCTCCGATGTGATTGGAAAGATCGTTAAGAGTTAATTTATTCTTAAGATATGGTTTGTCAATTTGCATGTATTCTTCCAATCGGGAAAGGATTTCTTTGGCGTCTTTCTCCTTAAGCCCTGATTTTTTGTATTGAGGCTTTGTTTTTTTCTTATCTAACTCAATATTACCTTTTATTTTTCCGATAAGTTTTTCATACCTCGGGTCTTCCCAAAGCTCCTCCCAAAACGGATGGACTTTTAAGTAAATCAACTCAGCAGAACGCAAACGAATACCTTCTTCCAATATAGCAAATGCTTCATCAAAATTTTCCAATTTTACATTGATCAAAGCCAATAAATGACCGACAAAAGTAACTTGTTCTGATTGCATTTGCTTATACAATTGATTATAATATTCCATTGCTTTTTCTGTGTTGCCCATCATTGCATGAACAACACCGGAGCCTCCAATGTAATTTGATGTTTTTCCGGGTGCAACCGGTATGTTTCCGAACAATTCCGCAGCTTCCTCATATTGCTTCAGATAAGCTAAAACAAAGCCTTTTAGTATAGAAGCACTTTGAAAATAAGGATTAGCAGAAAGTATTCTGTCCATTAATAAAATGCTTTCTTCAAACTTTCGTTGTGCTACATAAATCGCTGCATGACAAAAGTGATTTTTTTCCGACATCGGATCTAATTGAAGAGCTTTTTCACTTTCTTTTTCAGCTTCTGTCAATTTTTGATCGGCCATCAATGTCATTGCAATGATTTGATGAGCATCGGCATTGCTGTAATTCAATTCAATTGCTCTTTCCAAATGTTTATAAGTAGTATTCAAATCCCAATCATACCAAAAACTCACAGATGCCAGTGCCAAATGGGAATCAGACAGCCGGTCATCAATTTTCAATGCTTTTTCGGCATACTTTCTTGCTTTGGGAAACACTTCCTGCGGCTTCAAAAAACCTTTTGCTCCAATAAAAGCATAACTGTCACTGATGCCGCAATACGGCAAAGCAAAATTCGGTTCCAAAGCTACAGCCTTTTCAAATAACCCTATGGCTTCCAAACAATCTGCATGCGACCATTTGTTCAAAAGATATCTTCCCTGCAAGTACAAGTTATAAGCCTCAATATTATCGGTAGGTTTTTTTACTAAATGATCTTCAATGAACAAATGTTTTAAATTTTCGCGTAGTTTTTCTGCTATCATCAACGCAATTTCATCTTGTACCGCAAAAATATCATCTAAATCTCTGTCCCAAGTTTCAGACCAGAAAAAGTAACCTTCTTCTGTTTTGGCCAATTGGGCAGTAATTCGGACCTTATTCCCGTCTTTTCTTACACTGCCTTCCAGAATAACAGCCACTCCTAATTGATGTCCTATGGAACATATATCCTGATTTTTTCCTTTAAAAGTAAAAGAAGAAGTTCTTGCTGTAACTAACAGTCCCTCAATTTTAGTCAGAGCATTCAATATTTCTTCTGTGATACCATCACTGAAATACTCATTCTCAATATCAGAACTAATGTTCACAAAAGGTATTACTGCAATACTTTTCGGGTTTCCGATCATTTGTTACTTCCTGTTTACAAAGGAATTGTTACGAAATAACTTGACTAATTTATTTCGTAATAATTCCAAAGGCACATAACTATATAAAAACTATTTTTACAAAATGCCTGCTGTTATTTCTTACAAAGATATGTAACAGCAACTTTTTTACAAAAATACTTTAGAGTTTATTTTCTATTCAAAAAACTCCTTTAAATCCCGACGATCTTTTTTGGTTGGTCTGCCGGTTCCTCTGTCTCTTTTTAATGTAATATTTTTATTGATTACATTAAGAGTATCAATATATTCTTGAGGAGTTATATCTTCTAAGTAATCAGGAACCAATTTTGCTCCCACTCTGTTATGAAGAATTTGTTTAATCTTGTAAATTTTATAAACGGGAGGATGTTTTATTTTAAATTCATCTCCGGTTTGAAGAGATTTTGATGCTTTTATAGCTATGTCATTAACTGATACTTGTTTGCTTTTACAAGCATCTGTTGCTTTGCTTCGAGTTTTATATAAGCGAACAGACCATAAAAACTTATCGGCTCTTTCTGTTTGTTCACTCATCTTTCTTTTTATTTATTTTTTCTAATTCTTTTTGAAAATCATATTTTGTGTTGAAATAGTTCATCGTCCTTTCAAGACCAATAGTTCCGAAGTTTTTTATTGCGCCAATTGTTTTTTTAATTCTTTCAGGCAGCAGTTTTTTTTCATCTTCAGTCCAATTTTCAAGGACATAATCAACTTGGCTGCCCCTATGAAATTGATCACCGATTCCGAATCGTAAACGATTAAAATTTTGATTACCCAGAACGGCAATGATATTATTTAATCCGTTATGTCCTCCGTCTCCTCCTTTATTTTTTAATCTGATTGTTCCGAAAGGTAATGCCAAATCATCAACAATTATAAGGGTGTTTGCTGCATCTGTTTTTTCCTTTTTCATCCAATGATCCACAGCTTTACCGCTTAAATTCATGTAGGTCATAGGTTTTATCAAAACAAAAATTCTTCCTTTGAATTTAATTTTTGCAACATCTGCATAACGTTTATGCTCAAAACAAGTATCGGACGCCTCAGCAAAAGCGTCCAATACTTTAAAACCTATGTTGTGCCTGGTATCGGTGTATTTTTCACCGGGATTTCCCAAGCCTGCAATAAGATATTTCATTTCATTTATATCTTCGACTTTCTTTGATTTTTTATTTTTAAACAAAAAATCTCTTAGTCGAAAAATCATTTCTTTTCTTTAGTTTTTTCCTTTGCTTTTGCTTCTCCGTCTTTCGCTTCTCCTTCTTTTGCTTCTCCTTCTTTTGGTTCTCGTTCTTCTCCTTCTCCTTCTTCTCCTTCTTCAAGTTCTTCTTCAAGTTCTTCTTCAGTTTTAGCAAGACGAGTAACTTCAACTGCTACTACTATTGATTGAGGATCCAGGAATTTCAATTTATCAAATTGTTCATCAAGCTCATTAACTTTAATTGAATCTCCTATATTTAAATCTGTAACATCTAAAGTGATATCATCAGGCAAAAATTCAGCAAGAGCTTGAACTGCCAATTTCCTTCTTGCTACTCTTAATACACCCCCTGCTTGAATACCTACAGATAAGCCGGTAGTTTTTATGGGAACTTCAACAGTAAATTCTTTTGATATATCAATTCTAAAAAAATCTATATGCATAATTTCATCAGTTACCGGATGAAAATCAACAGATTTCATAACAGTATCATATTTATTATCATCAATATTTAAAGAAATAATATAGGAATTAGGTGTATAAACCAATTTCCTGAATTCATTTTTATGGGCATGAAAATGAACGTTTTCTTCTTTCTGTCCGTACATTACACAAGGAACATGCTCTTTTCTTCTTAAATGTTTTGTTGCTTTCTTTCCTGTTTCTTTTCTGCTGATTGTTTTAATTTCAATTGTTTTCATTTTAATTATATTTGTGCTACTAAGATTTAAGTAAAAACTTCTTATGAAGAAAAGCACTTTATCCCCATCACACTGTTATTAATTTGCTTTTATGTTTTAATTTCGAGCCGCAAAAATATAAAATATTTCGGCTCAAAAAAATATAAATTTCAAATTTAAAAAAAGAAGAAGTTTCGGGAACAGACAAATTTTCCCGAAACTTCCGGAAGGTAAAAACTTAATAATGTATTTTATTTATTTTCAAATTTGTGAAATCTTTGTCAATTCCGACAAGATAAATACAATTGTTATTATTATCAATTGCAAAATACTTGTTTTTATCAGTTAATAAAAGAAAAGGCTCGTTTGAAACATTTGTTGTTTTTAGTTCTGAATTTTTCAAATCAATTACACCTATAAAGACAGATTTTTTTTGTTTTATATTATTTTTTGTAACCGGAGTATTTTCTGATGTTACAAAACGAGAAAAGTTTTTAGGAGAATATTTTCCGATTGATTCTTCTGCTGCGAAAACTAATTTGTTTTCTGTAAAATCAATAACTTTAAAACATTTCTTTTTATCTGCGGAAGATTCGGATTTATTCGGAATTATTAATTGACAGATGAATTCTCCGTCTTTATTAAAGACTAATGAAGAATATGAATATTTTGTTTTTTTAGTAACCTTACCTTGATTATCTGTTTTAGAAATTACTGTCTCTTTTTGTAAGAAAAACACAACTGTTCCGGTTTTATTTATATAACGTGCAATCGGATAATATGAAGTGAAAGGTCTGTAAAATCCTTTTTCATAATTTCCGTTTTTTGTTTTTTCTTTTAAATCAGAAATTTTAAATGATACTTGTTTATAATCTGAAGAACTTAATTTAATTAAGCCGGGCAAATATTCATTTCCTTGAACAAGTATATTAAGCTCTTTTTTGTTTTCGGAAGCAGAAATAAATATTGTGTTATCTTTAGATTGAAATTCTTTGTCAAAAATAAGTTCCCCGTTTTCGTCAAAATAAATTGCCCAATATTTATCGGCGGTTTCATTATTATTATATTTTTTGCCGCCCGGCCCGTATCCTAAAATATAAAGAAAACCTTTGAACTTATTATTTGTATAAACCGGGCTGTTAAATTTTATTAATTTAGGATATTCAAAGTTTTTAGAGTAAGTATTGATAAGTTTTCCGTTTTCATCAAAAATATCAAATAAATATTGTCTGAATTCATTAAATTTTTTGGTATTATCGGCTTTTCTCTCTTTTTTATCATAGTATAAACCCGAAACAAAGATAAATCGGTTTTTTTTATCATTAGCCATACCGTATCCGAATTTTTTTCTGATAAGTTCTGTTTCAGGATACTGCAATGTTACGTTTTTAGCTAAAATATCTGATTTTGATTTTACGGGAGCATTTTTATTATTTAGGATAAGAAAAGTATTTGAAATTAAATCAAATTGTTTTTTATATTCTCTCTTTTTCAGAGTTCTTTCCATATCAATAAAGTATTCGGTAACATTACCGCCGGCACCGGCAGGTAAAATAACATCGGGATATTGGCTTTGCAGTTTGTCATACGTTTTGTCTTTTTTTTGGTTTCCGATTTCGCCGAGTCCTTTTTCTGTTAAAATATAATCATAATTTGTGGAAACTATCCCTAATGAATTTAAATTAATTGGTTCGAAAATAACATCCTTTTTATTTAAATTATTATCAAATCTAATAATTTGAACTGCAGGATAATATCCTTCTTTCAAGACTTTAAGCATTTTAGTGTTGTCAATTGTTGCCTTACGTTGCGTAAATGCTTCTATTATCAAGTCTCCGTCAGAGTTAAGTTTTACGTTTTCAAGTGAAAATTTCCCGCCTGTATCACCACCTGCAAATAAAGAAAAATTAATTTCTTTTTCAATCGTTTGAGAATTAACAGTTACGTTAATAAATAAAATAAACAAGACTGAAATAATTTTTATTCTTTTCATATTTAAAAATTTAATTATTAATATAAATGGTTCTGTTAGAATTTGTGTGAACAACAGTGTTACCCGAAGAACTATAGAAAACTTGCGCTGATTGATTGATAATTATAGACTTTATCAATGATATCCGCAAATAAGTCTGCAACAGACAGAACTTTTATTTTTGAAGATTCCTTTTTTAGAGGTAAAGTATCTGATACTATTAATTCAGTTAATTGAGATTTTTCAATTCTGTCAAATGCAGTTCCTGATAATACAGGATGGGTTGTAAACGCTCGAACACTTTTTGCACCTTTTGCAATTAATACATCTGCAGCTTTAATTAATGTTCCTGCTGTATCAATAATATCATCAACCATTATTACATTTTTATCTTTCACATTACCGATAATACGCATCTCACTTATTTCATTAGCTTTATCTCGAGATTTATAACCGATTACCATTGGTGTTCCCAAAAATTTTGCATATGCATTTGCTCTTTTTGTCCCTCCCGTATCAGGAGATGCAATTACAATATTATCAAGCCTCATGCTTTTAATATACGGAATAAAAATAGCCGAAGCATATAAATGATCAACAGGGATATTAAAAAACCCTTGAATTTGATCTGCATGAAGATCCATTGTAATTATCCTGTCAACACCTGCTGATGATAACAGGTCTGCAATTAGTTTTGCACCAATTGCTACTCTCGGTTTATCTTTTCGGTCTTGTCTGGCAAACCCGAAATAAGGAATAACAGCAACAACCTTATATGCAGAAGCTCTTTTAGCAGCATCAATCATTAACAGTAATTCAAATAAATTATCTGTAGGTTGAAACGTTGATTGCACAATAAAAACAAAATTTCCTCTTACCGTTTCTTCATAACCCGGTTGATATTCTCCGTCACTAAATCTTAATACGAACGATTTTCCAAGGTTGATACCGTAACTTTTTGTAATTTTTTCAGTGAGATATCTCGTTGCTTGGCCGGTGAAGATTTTAATTTTTGAATTCATTTTTCGGAGTTTTTTACGTTTGAAAAATTAATCATTTCCGGAATGCAAAGTTATAATTTTTTCGGCATTTTTATAATTATTATTCATCGTATAAATAAAGCAAGTTTTTCATTAAAACAAAGTATTATCATTATCTGTATTTTCATACGCTTCATCAATTAACAAATTGTTTTTTTTTGATGCCTCAACTGCAAGAAAGTCACATTGTTCATTTTCCGGTATATTCGCATGTCCTTTTATCCATTTTAGTTTAATATTATGCTTTCTGTAAACAGTTAAAAATCTTTTCCAAAGATCAGGATTTTTTTTCTTTTTAAAACTTTTCTTTTCCCATGATAATAACCATCCTTTTTCAACAGTATCAACAACATATTTTGAGTCCGAATACACAACAACATCACTATTGTTAAATTTTAATTCCTCCAGACCTTTTATTACTGCCAAAAGTTCCATTCTGTTATTAGTAGTATATCTGTATCCTTCTGAAAGTTCTTTTCTGTGCTTACCGGAAATAAGGACAACACCGTATCCGCCGGGACCGGGATTTCCTCTTGCAGCACCGTCTGTATAAATGATTATTTTCATAACTTATTGAACAAAACTATTTAGTGCTTGTCCATAATGTCCGATTTCTTCGTTATGCTCATGTTTACAATCAGTCATTTACAAAAGTAAACTCCTGATTCTAAACATTTCACAAGCCTCGAACTCGAACATTCTGAAACAAACACAGACTTTA
>JAUVIG010000005.1 GCA_030592825.1 Chlorobiota bacterium
AGATAAAGATGCTGATTTTGATTATGAACGTATTGATACAACAGAATTATTCTTACCGAATAACACAGCAGATGTAACTTTTTATAACAAAACAAAGAATACTTATTTTTATGATAAAGATACAACTGTCAGCCAAATAAGATTTATCCTTAAAGATAAAAATAACAAATATAGTCTGGCTGTGAAAGAAAGGTTAAAAGGGAAAAAAGGGATAACTGTAAAAAAGAAATTTATTGTTGATGTTGATAAAATTGATTTTATAAATTATCATCATCCTTTAAAATTCTATAAAAATGATTTATGCGGATATTATCCTCAAAATAAAGAAGCAAAATATAAGACACTCGAAAGATTCAATTATTATTTTGCACGCTTTGAATTACCAAACGGTAAGAAGGGATGGCTTGGCAGAGACGGAAAGGAATATCTTGATAAATAAGGCAACTGATTTTTTTTATAAGTAAATAAACTAAACAACAAATAAACAATAATATATGAATAATAAATTTCACTTCAAATGCCGCACTTGCGGATACAAAATTGACGGCTTTAAAGAATGGTTCGGGAATAATCAAAAATGCCCGAAATGTGAAGATAATAAGATCTATACTATTTATAATACGCCTAAAGAAAATATCAATGAATTGATAAATACAAAGGAGAAACCGAAAAGCCTTTGGCATTATTTTGATTTTCTTCCTTTGGAACATAAAGAAAATATTATAACCGACGGGGAAGGTGTAGCACCTATTGAACGCTGGAATTTTTTCGAAGATTATGCAAAACGTAAATACGGATTGGATCTTGAAATCTTTATAAACCGAAATGATACAAGCTTTGCGACCGGTACTTTTAAGGATAAGGGCGGAGCTTTGGCTGCAAGTGTTTTAAAAGAACATGGAGTAAAAGAATATGTGGTTCCGAGTACCGGGAATACAGCTTCAGCATTTGCTCATTATCTTGCTAAAGCAGGAATCTCTTGTTCTATCTTTGTTCCGGAGAATGCATTGCAGGATAGTGAAGCACATATAGGAACATACGGACAAAAATTATTCAGAGTAAAAGGCGATTATGCTTACGCCAAAAATGTAGCGACAGATTATGCCAATAAATACGGTGTGCTTATTACAGGAGGTAATCTTGATCCTTTAAGATTAGAAGCGAAGAAAACCCAAGTATTTGAAATGTTACGTGTTACGGGAAAAATACCCGATGTTTACATTCAAGCAATAAGCGGCGGAACCGGACCTTTTGCGGTTGAAAAAGCTTTTATTGATTTTGAAGGAACCGGTTTGTTGGGCAAACTTCCGCGATTTTTATTGTCTCAAGGCGATAAATGTGCCCCGATGGCTCATGCTTGGGAAAAAGCAAAAGCAAATAACTTCCCTGAAGGCTATGAAAAAGAATATCCGATCTATGAAAACCCTGAAGTATTAATACCGACCATTGCAACCGGAAATCCGGGTATGTATCCATTAATGGCACCATTAGTGAGAAAAAGCGGGGGTGATATCTTTCCTGTAAAAGAAGAATTAGCGGTTGACCTTGCCCGTTTGGTAGCCTATGAACACGTGATCAAAATTGGGCCGGCTTCTGCTGCCGGTGTATTAGGCTTGTTCGAAGGATTGAAACGAGGTTTAATAAATAACGGAGAAACTGTTTTTATAAACATGGGAGAAAGTGCAAACCGAGCTTACAGTTTTATGCAAGAAACAGCATATACCACAGAAAATATCTCATCGGTTGATGATTGTGAACGCTTTGACCGATCAAAATATAAAGAAATGATTTGGGAACCTTTTGAGAAATATTAATTAAATGTATTATTTTTGTATAAGAAGAAAAGCAAACGGCATAAAAAATATAACATGATTGAAAGACAAGACATATTAACTTTCTTATCAAGCAATAAGAAATTGTTCCGAAGAAAATTCAATATTATAAAAATTGGTATATTCGGATCGTATGCCAGAGAAGAGCAAACTGAAAACAGCGATATTGATATTTTGATTGTTATGTCTGATGATACTGAAAATATTTTCGAAAAACGATTGGCTTTAAAAGATTTAATCAGCAAACATTTTTCTCGTGAAGTAGATATTTGTCATGAAAAAGCAATAAAATCTATTTTCAGGACAATGATATTAAAAGAAGCAATATATGCATAATATTGATCGGTCAATCATATTATTGATGTTAGAAACAATTGATAAAATATTTCAATTTACCGACGATTTAAATAATGCCGGTGAATTTTAAAAAGATATTGAAAGTTTTGATGCAACTTTAATGAATTTTATTACTTTAGGTGAATGTGTATCAAAACTTTCAGATGATTTTAAAGTTAAACATTCGAAGATTGATTGAATAAAAATCAATGCATTCCGAAATGTTTTAGCACATGATTATTTTGGAATATTTCCGGCAGAAGTTTGGGAAATTATTCAAAAACATTTACCGGTATTAAAAACTAATTTACAGAAGATAATAAATAATTAACAAGTATTGAAAGATTGATATAATGGGAAGAGCATTTGAATACAGAAAAGCAGCAAAAATGAAACGATGGGGAAAGATGTCAACATTATTCCCTAAATTGTCAAAAGCCATTACAATAGCTGCAAAAGAAGGCGGTACAGATCCGGATATGAACGCAAAACTGCGTACTGCAATAATAAATGCCAAAGCCGGAAATATGCCTAAAGAAAACATCGAAAGGGCAATTAAACGTGCAGAAGGAAAAGATGCTGCCGATTATACCGAAGTTGTTTATGAAGGCAAAGGGCCTCACGGTGTTATGGTAATATTAGAATGTGCTACAGATAATACCACTCGTACTGTTGCAAATGTAAAATATTATTTCAATAAGTATGGCGGAGGAATGGCTACTTCAGGATCATTTGATTTTTTATTTGAAAGAAAAGCAATTTTTGAAATTGAAAAAACCGATGAACTTGATCTCGAAGAACTGGAATTCGAATTAATAGATTTCGGCTTGGAAGATATTGAAGTAGATGATGAAGAAAATATCATTATCGTTTACGGTGAATATACCAATTTCGGTTCTTTATCCAAAGCACTGGAAGATAAAGGCATAGAGCCTAAAAAAGCTACATTGGAACGATTCCCGACATCTCCGGTAGAATTTACAAATGAACAAAAAGAGGAAATTGACAAGTTCCTTGATAAAATTGATGAAGATGATGATATACAAGCTGTATTCACCAATATGGCCTAATTAGTGTCTGTTTTTAAAGTCGCATAGCGACGAACTATTTGTAACCCCTGACGGAAGTCAGGGGTGATAATCAACAAGTTATAAAAGTCCCGTAGGGACGTACTGTGAATATATCGAATTTATGGACAAACACTAATTAATATTCAAATTAATTTATAGGAGCTGTATAAAAAGTCATTTTCTCACGCCAAGCCGCCAAGATATATTGTGCAGATAATCTGCATATACGTTTTTCATCTTTACGAAAGAAGATAATATATTTTATTTATTAGACAGCCTCTTTTTATTATTATACATAAGTTGATAATACAGTTTATCCTTAAATATTTCAATTCATCATTATAATTCTACATTTCAGTAAGCTTAATTTTTATCAGAACTGCTTATAGTTGATTTTTGTATCAAATTAATTAATCAATTATGAGAAGGCTTTTAATTTTAACAGTAAGTTTTTTAAGTTTTTATAATCTTAATGCCCAACAAATAATAAAAGGTATTGTAACTGACAGCAGAGGAGATGCTGTAATCGGTGCAAATATTTATATTAAAGATACATATATAGGAACTTCAACCGATGGATTAGGGAAATTTCAACTTGAGATAAATAATTCAGATAAAAATATTTTAATAATAAGCTTTTTGGGATTTGAAAACTTTGAAAAAGAAATCAACATTGATATTCTAAACCAAGAGCTCAAAATTAAACTTAAGGAAAGTACTGATAATATAAATGCTGTAATTATTACAGCCGGTGCATTTGATGCAAGCGATGAGAAGAAGTCAATTACAATGCGTCCTTTGGATATTGTAACAACTGCAAGCGGAGAAGGCGATATTTACGGTGCATTAAACACTATGCCCGGAACTCAAAAAGTGGGAGAAAAAGGCGGTTTGTTTGTTCGCGGAGGAGAGGGTTATGAAACTAAAACATATATGGACGGAATGCTTGTTCAAAAACCTTATTCTTCAAGTATGCCTGATGATCCGTCAAGAGGCAGATTTTCACCTTTTTTGTTTAACGGCACAATTTTCAGTACCGGAGGATATTCTGCCGAGTACGGACAAGCATTATCATCAGTATTGATTTTAAAAACCAAAGCTCTTGCAGATGAAGATGAAACAGAGATTACATTAATGTCAGTAGGTGCAAGTGCATCACATACAAAACGTTGGAAAAATACTTCATTAAGTTTTATCGCCGACTATTCTAATTTATCTCCGTATTTTAAACTTATTGAACAAGATATTGATTGGTTAAAATCACCCGAAAGTTACGGAGGAAATCTAATATTCAGACAAAAAGTAAATAAGAGAGGAATGATTAAAACATTTGGCTCTTTTAATCAATCCGAAAGTCATTTGTTATATCCCAATTATGAAGTCGGAGAAAATCAGTTAATCAAGTTGTTTAACGATAACGGATATATGAATACAGTTTATACTGATATGTTATCTTCTAAATTAAAGATGAAAATGGGATTTGCTTATAATTCAAACATTGATGATATAGATATTAACGAGAATAATGTAAAAACAAAAGAACATGCCGGTCAATCTGTTTTAAATTTCAAATACTTTTTTAATGATGATTATGCTTTAAAATTTGGTACAGAAATTTATAATTTCAATTACAATCAAGATTATTTTGATTTTAATTCAGATGAAGTTTTTAATACAAATTTTGAAAATACTATCTATTCTTCATTTGCTGAAACAGAACTTAAATTAAGCAGCAAATTTGCCGGCAGAATAGGAAGCAGGTTTGAATATTCATCATTATCAAAAAAATATAATATTTCGCCTCGAATTTCTCTTGCTGTTAAAACCGGCAAATTCAGCCAATTGTCTTTTGCATACGGTATATTTTATCAAGCTGTTCAAAACGATTATGTAAAGTTTAATAATGATTTAAACTCCGAAAAAGCAACTCACTATATTGCTAACTATCAGTTATTTAAAAAAGACAGGACTTTCAGGATAGAAGCTTATTATAAAGATTATAAAGATTTAATTAAGTATCAAGTTTTAAATTTACCTGTTAAAGATTCATATAATAACAGCGGGTATGGATATTCAAAAGGTTTTGATATTTTTTGGAGAGACAGAAAAACATTCAATTTAATTGATTACAGAGTTTCTTATTCATTTTTAGATACTGAAAGAGACTATTTAAATTATCAAAACGCTGCTGTACCAACTTTTAGCTCTAAACATAATTTTGCTTTTGTTTATAAACATTGGATTACAAAATTAACAACTTATCTCGGATTAACTTATTCATATTCAAGCGGAAGAACATATTATAATCCGAATAATTCTGTATTTTTAGATGATATAACAAAGGATTATCACGATTTAAGTTTTAATGCAAGTTATTTAACCACAGTATTTGGGAATTCAACTATTATACATTTTTCTGTAAGTAATTTATTAGGAATTGAAAATGTATATGGCTACAGATACAGCAGTCAAATGAATGATGATATGATTTTTGAAGCACATCCCGTAAAACCGGGCGCAAAAAGATTCGCTGTGCTTGTATTTATGTTGTCAATAAAATAAATAAACAATGAGGGCACTCCGAAAAGTCAAAATATGCATTAATATCGGTCTGACGGGTTTTTTAATTAACTGAAAAAAGGCATTAAACTTATTCTGTTTTTGCAAATATACCCGTCTGACCGGTTTTCGAAGCAGACTCAAAAATTAATTATAAATTTAAAATCAAAAAAAATGAAAAATTTAGTATTAGTATTAGTATTAGCTGTTAGTTTATCAAGTGTATATGCACAGAATTCTTCTTATGAAGATATAATGAAAAAAAACATTGACTTATTATATAAAGCAAGTGATATGTCAGATTATCAGAAAGTTGCAAATACATTTGAAATTGTTGCAAATAAGGAGACGGCAAATTGGTTACCTTTGTATTATATTGCCTTAACAAAGATTTATATGAGTTATAGTGCAAAAGACAGTGATAAAAAAGATTTATATCTTGATGAAGCACAAAAATTTCTCGACAAAGCATTAGCTTTAAACAGTAATGAGTCTGAACTGATTGTTTTACAAGGCTTTTTGCATCAAGCAAGAATAAGTATAGCACCTGTCAGCAGAGGGCAAAAATATTCCGGTCTTGCAAACAGTTATTTTGACAAAGCTGAAAAAATAAATTCTGAAAACCCGAGAATATACTATCTAAAAGGTATGAATGTTTTAAATATGCCTAAAATGTTTGGCGGAGGAAAAGAAAATGCTTTACCTTTATTTCAAAAAGCAAAGGAAAAATTTGATAAATTTGAAGTTTCAAATGAATTATATCCGAATTGGGGTTCTCAAGGAAATGAAAAAAGACTGAATTATTGTCAAAACTAATTTTAAATGAAAAAATATTTAAATTTTAAAAATATCTCTAAATTGGTAAGAATCCTACTGATAGTAATATTGGTAGGAGTACTTATCATAGGAGTACTTTTTTCAAATGAGGGGATCTTAAATAATCTTTTGGAATTTATATTGCATTCTGCTATATACGGATCTGCATTATGGTATGGGAATAGTTTTTTATCAAACAGACTTAAAAAGATATTTCCGTGGAATAAAAACCCCCTAAAAATATTGATTATTAGTGTTTCATCTACAATAATATATTCAGCGGCAATTGTTGTGTTATTACATTTTCTGATAAGTGTTATAGTTTACGACAGTACTTTTGAAACTTATAAAGTTCCTGTTCAATTTGTTCTTGTTTTATTAATGATAACTTTTATCATTAGTATAACACTTCACAGCATCAGTTTTTTTAAAGAATGGAAAAATGCTGTTATCAGAGAAGCAGAATTAAAACGAAGCGTTCTTGAGTTAGAATATGAATCACTGAAGAGTCAAGTTAACCCGCATTTCCTTTTTAACAGTTTAAATGCATTAACAAGTTTAGTCGGCAATAATGATGATGCCGTATATTTTATTAAAAATTTATCTGATGTTTACAGATATTTATTAGAACAAAAAGACAAAGAGACAGTCAGCTTATCAACTGAAATAAAATTTGTTGAATCATACATTTATTTACATAAAATCAGGTTTGGTGATAATTTAAATACAAATATCAATATAAATGACAATAAGTTTATGCTTGTTCCTTTTTCTTTACAAATGTTGATTGAAAATGCAATTAAGCATAATATTGTTTCAGAAGAAGAACCTTTATATATCAATATTTACAGTTCTGAAGATTATCTGATTGTTGAAAATAATTTTCAGAAAAAAAATATAATTAATAATTCAACAAAAATCGGATTAGAAAATATAAAAAAGAGATATAGTTATCTGACAAATAAGGGATTAAAAATTGAAAAAACAAATGAAAAATTTACAGTTAAAATACCGTTGTTAGAAATGAAAGATTATAATTTTAAAACACCGGAAAGAAAGACAAGTTCTTAAAAATCTAATTTCTTATTTCAAACATATGAAAGTATTAATAATTGAAGATGAGCCAATTGCAGCAAACAGACTAATTGATTTGTTAAAAAAATATGATGAAAAAATTGAAGTATCGGCAAAAATAGCTTCAGTAAAAAAAACTGTAAAATGGTTTAATGAAAATACTGAACCGGATTTGGTTTTTATGGATATTCAACTTGCCGATGGTTTAAGTTTTGATATTTTTGAGCAAGTTAAAATTAATTGCCCAATTATTTTTACTACAGCATACGATGAATATGCAATTAAAGCATTTAAAGTTAACAGTGTTGATTATCTTTTAAAACCAATTGATTTTAATGAATTAGCTTATTCAATTGAAAAGTATAAAACAAACTTTAATGTTAAAACAGATAATGCCTCAATTCAATACTCTCATATAGAAGAAGTAATTAATAAGCTTACAAATAAGTATAAAGACAGATTTGTTGTAAAAGTCGGTGTGCATATAAAACCGATTGAAACCTTAAATATTGTATATTTTTACAGCTTGGAAAAAGCAACTTATATTCATACAAATGATAACAGAAACTATGTTATTGATTTTTCATTAGAACAAATTGAAAAACTTGTAGATCCAAAAATGTTTTTTAGAATTAACAGAAAGTACATTATAAATATTAACGCAATAAATGATATAGTTTCGTTTTCAAAAAGCAGAATGAAAATAAAACTGCAAGATTCTGATGTTGAAGATTTTATTGTAAGCAGAGAAAAAGTAAATAAGTTTAAAAATTGGCTGGGATAATATAGATTTTTTTGGAAGTTTCCGAAAAAAAGCCAATATTGTCGGGTATTATGTATTTACGTTAAAATGCTATAAATGATTGAATATTTTAAATTGATATATAGTCGAAAATTTAAACGATTGGTTATTAATATCAATATTTATTATACCAATTAACATTTTATTTCAGCATTATAGCATTTAATCATTTTAGCATTAGTTAATGTAAAATGAACAACATGTTTTACGAACCGACTTGTCCCGAAGAATTTCGGGAAGTGCGGAACAAGTAGTTTATAATTTTTAGTACCGGCATAGTTAAGTTTGAAGCTTTCAAAACTAAGAAAAAAATTTACTCACTTTATCAATAGCTTCAGGTAATGCAAACAATACAACTTTGTCTCCGAATTGAATATGTGTGTCACCTTTAGCAATAAAAACATCATTATTTCTTATCACACCACCGATAATAGCTTTTTTAGGAAATTTCGTATCTTTTAATTCTTTTTTTGTAATTTTTGCACCTTTGGGAACTGTGAATTCCAATATCTCAGCATCACTGTCTAATAAACATTGAACAGAAGATACTTGTTCAGACATGATATGTGAATAAATATGACTTGCAGCAATTGTCTTTTTGTTGATAACGGTTTCAATTCCCATTTCTTCTGCTAATGGTAAATAGTCCATTTTTTCAATTTCGGCAATTGTTTTGCTTACTCCTAATTTTTTTGCATGAATACAAGAGAGAATATTTGTTTCTGAATTTCCGGTTACTGCAATAAATACATCCATTCCGGCAATGCCTTCTTCTTTCAATAGGTCTGTATCTCTGCCGTCGCCGTGTATGACCAATGTATTTTCAAGCATTTCGCTCAGTTCCTCGCACTTTGCACGATTTTGTTCAATTAGTTTAACATTACTCTTTTTTTCACATTTTAAAGCAGTTTTAACACCGATTCTGCTTCCGCCCATAATCATAATGTTTTCAACTTTAAAATGTTTCTTACCCGATAATTGCATTAATTTATTAATACTTTCTTTTTTACAGATGACATAGAACATATCATCAACATGAAAAGCGTGGAACCCCTTAGGAATAATGGTTTTATGATCGCGAGTGATAGCTATCGCACGAAAATCAAAATCACCGGTTTCTTTTGTAACTTCTTGTAATGTTTTAAATAGTATGGGAGCGTTTTCTTTGATCTTTATCGCAAATAAAAACAACTTCCCGTCAGCAAAGCTGAATGTTTTGCTTGCACCAACTCTGTTTAATAAACTTATAATTTCATCACTGGCTAAGATTTCAGGGTAGATCATTGAATCAATACCAAGCTCTTTAAAAAAAACTTCATTATTTTTTTCCAGATATTCTTTGTTATCAATTCTCGCAATGACTTTTTTTGCACCCAATTTTTTGGCTAAAATAGTAGCCGTAAGATTAACTTCCTCAGATTGTGTTAATGCAATAAAAAGATCAGTTTTTGCAATACCGATATTAATAAGGTCTTTAATAGACGTAGCGGAACCGTGTCGTGTTAAAAAATCATAATGAGAATCAATATATTCCAATCGTTCTTTATTAAGATCAATAATGGTAATATCTCTTTTTGCTTTATATAATAAATTTGCTAAATATGTTCCGGCTTCACCGGCACCTGCTATTATTGCTTTCATTTCTTACATAAAAGTTTGTTATTAACTTAAATTTTATTGCAAATTTATATAAAACTTTCTGTATCTAATACATATTATTTTTATTTTTGCATCGTTTTATTTGAATATTAAATACTTTAATAATGAAGAAATTTATACTTTCATCACTTTTTACATTGATAATAATCGGCGTTTTTGCACAAGGCTGTAAAATTGAAGTTAAATTTGCAAATCTCAAAAATCAAGATTTAATTATCGGTCATCACTTTAATACCCAATTAATTCCGGATGATACAATAACACTTGACAATAAAGGATACGGTGCATTTAAAGGCAAAGAAGCTTTTCCGGGCGGTATGTATTTTTTATTCTTACCAAATAAAACATATTTCGATTTTATACTTGACAAAGACCAACAATTTTCAATAACCGGCGATACTATGGATTTTGATAATACCGTAAAATATAAAGGTTCGGAGGAAAACACTGTTTTTACAGAATACCAAAGATCTTTAAAAGATGCAAACAAAAGACAAAATGATCTTTCAAAATTAAGGGAGGCAAATAAAGAAAATAAAGAAAAGATCAAAGAGATTGATGTTGACTTAAAGAAAATAAAAGAAGAAATGGACGGTTACTATAAAAAGGCAATTGCCGAACATCCGAATATGTTTTTCACTAAATTTTTAAAAGCAACAAGAAGAGTGGAAGTTCCGAAAGAAATAACGGATAAAAAAGAGCAATATTATTATTTCAGAAATCATTATTTTGATCCCTTTGATATCTCTGATCCAAGATTGTTAAGAACACCGATTTATGAAGGAACAATTGATATGTTTTTAGATAAAGTAATAATGCAACATCCTGATACTTTGATTACTGAAGTTGATATGCTTATTGAAAAGTCAAGAACAAATGATGAGTTATTCCGCTTTATGTTAGTTCATCTTTTTAATAAATATGCTTCAAGTCCGGTTATGTCATCTGAAAATGTGTATGTTCATATTGCAGATAAATATTATATTAATGAAGCAAAATGGAGTGACCCTGAATTTATAAGTAAATTAAAAACCAAGATAAAAAGAAAGAAAAAATGTTTAATAGGTGCCTCTGCTCCTGATATAAATTTCAGAATTGTTCCTGTTGATACCGTTAAAATAATTGAAATAATTGAAAAAAACGATGTTTTGAAAAAAGACGGGTTACAAGTTGAAAAATCAGATGCTGACAGTTTAGTAAAAATCAACTTAAAAATAGAATTGCTCAAAGAATTCTTTTTTGAATTTGAAGAAATCGGTTCTTTATATACTACTGAAGCTGAATACACCATACTTTGGTTCTGGACACCTGATTGCAGCCATTGCAAGAAAGAAACTCCGAAGTTTTATGAATTATATCTTGAGAAAAAATTAGATGAGCGTAATGTTAAAATAATATCTTTTTATATGCAGAAAGATATTGCTGATTGGAAAAGATTCAGTAAAAATAATGATGATTGGTTTAAGTTTATCAAAAAGCATAATATGGATAAATTGATAAATGCATGGAACCCTTTTGATTTGTTCAGAAGAAATTATGATTTAGACAGTTCTCCGGTTTTATATCTCTTGGATAAAGAAAAGAAAATTGTTGCAAAACGTATAGGTTATGAGCAGGCAATTGAGATTATTGATAATGAATTGAAATCAAAAAATAAATAAATTGACTAATGCAGAAAACGGATTGAATGAGATTGAGCTTTGTTTATAAACCAAATTTACTTTAATTTATAATTTGCAATAAAATTGCATAAAAAAATTCAGAAACTAAAGATATATCCTTGGGGGCATTCAAAACCTTATAATGATTTTTCTGCATATTTCAAGACTCTTTTTAAAAACAGAGTTCAAAAAATTGCAATTAATGCCGGATTCACTTGTCCGAACCGTGACGGTAATAAGAGCACAGGCGGATGCACATACTGTAATAATGATACTTTTAACCCGTTTTATTGCAATCCGAAAAGAACCATATCCGATCAACTGAAAGACGGTATTTCATTTTTTGCAGAAAAATACAAAGCTCAAAAGTATCTGGCATATTTTCAAGCATACTCAAATACTTATGCTTCTTTAGATGTACTGAAGTCATATTATAATGAGGCACTTTCCGATGAAAAAATTATTGGTTTGGTAATAGCGACAAGGCCTGATTGTGTAAATAATGAACTTTTAGACTATTTACAACATCTTGCCCAAGATAATTATATTGTTTTGGAATTTGGTGTAGAATCTTGCAATGATAATACACTGAAATTCATTAACAGATGTCATACTTTTAATGATACAGTTAATGCGTTGCAAATATCAAAAGACAGAGGAATACATGTCGGACTTCACTATATTATGGGCTTACCCGGCGATACTCGAGATGATAATTTAAAACATGCAGAAATAATTTCGGAATTACCTTTTGAAACGTTAAAGCTACATCAGTTACAGATAATAAAAGGTACAAAAATGGCTGAACAATATTCAAAAAATCCGGATATGTTTAATCTTTTTACGGCAAATGAATATATTGATCATGTAATAAAATTTGCCGAAAAATTAAATCCTGAAATAATTATTGAGAGATTTATCAGCGAATCACCTTCTGATCTTTTAATTGCTCCGAGATGGGACGGATTAAAGAATTTTGAAATTGTTGATAGAATTAGAAAACGATTTGTTGAACTTAACACTTGGCAAGGTCGGTTATATGAAACGATTGATAACAGATGAAGACTGATAAATTTTATTTTCTGTCTGAATTCTTATAAAGAATATTCAGCAATCATTAAAATTAGGACTGAAATGGAAAGCTTTGACAACATTATTCTCAAATATTATGTAAACACTCCATCTGTATCCCATATATGATTCATCTTCTTCAATATCACTATGATATTCAAAAACTTGTCGGCAACTTTTATTATAGAAATTATATGATTAATTAATCTTCGATGTCATCATAATCATCGTCATCATAATCATCATCGTCATCAAAATCATCTATTGCCGGATGTTCTCCGGTAAATTCATAAATAAATAGGTTTTTGGTTTCATTGTTGGTCATCATGTAATTAAAAATACCTTTATCAGTTTTAATTTTTTTATCTTTTGTTTTTAGTTCCTCAATTGCAACATTATATTCATGAACTGATGATATTGTTCGCATTATTCCACCTGAGAATGAGAAAAAGAACCATTCTTTATCACCTGTTTCAAAATAAATATATATTTTATCTCCTGTTCTTCTTTTCTTGATCTGTATATACCCATTAACATATTTATTTATCATTTGGTTATTGATGTTAGAAATTCCTATTTTACCCATTGATTTAAATGATTTTGAAACAGGATCCCACTTAAAATAAAGATTTGTAAAGACTAAAGTTTTGTTTAATTCTCCGGGAAATTTCTTTGGTTTTCCGACATTTTCAGACATTTCAAGGAGCATTTGATCAGTTTTATCAATTCCTAAAAACATATACATAGGTTTTTTATATGCATTCTCATTTACCCTTACTGCATTTAGGCTAATATTTGTCAATAATTTTTCTGAAAGTATGTTCAGTGATTTTTTATTAAAGAAAAAGTCTAAATATGTTAATGTTTGCATGGTAACTTCACCTGAATTCATATCAAATCTTAAACTCCCTTTACCTCCCAAATCATTAACCTTAATAGATTTACTGTATGAAATATCTCCTTCGCCGTTTACTATACAATTACTTCTTTTTAAATCTAAATAATTGCCGGGTAGTGTTTTATTATTAAATTTTTCTAAAGTTGTAATTATATACTTGTTATCATCCTCATTATAAGCTACATAATACGAACTGTCTCTTAATGAAAGAATTGATTCAGAAGTTCCGTAAGGATCAGTTGATAAGAATACCGGGAATGTATGTACCGAATCTTTAGAAGACATAATATCAGCAAATATTCTTGCTTTATTAGTCTCTAAGTCAGAATGCAATCTTGGTGCAAGAGGCAAATAAACACTGTCAGGATCAATATCTGTTTTAAAATAGAACCATTTTGGAGTAGTCGGACATTTATGAATCAATTTTGCAAAACCTTCAAATCTTAAACGGTCTTTTGTAGCATTGAAATAAACATCACCATAATAATCAAACCATGGGTTTAAAGTAAATTTCTGATATTGCTCAATAAAACCGTGTGCTACTGTTGCTTTTTTATTTTGATCATATGTTATATTATCAAAGTTGATATTTTGAAGACTATTATTCATATCTTCATATTGATAAATACCTGATGATGCCACATACTTTTTACTGCTGTTGATTTTAATATCAACATTGGTGATATTGTGTATGCCTCTGGCTTTTACAGTTGTATTAAGAAGTTTTTCCATTTCACCGTTATCACTGATAACTACATCACTGCTTGGTTTTACAACAATATCAGCTACAATAATTTTCATAACATCTTTTGTGATAAGTTTTTTATTTACAGTACTGTAATTGGCCCTGCTTCCGAAAAACATCAATGAATCTTGATCTGTGTTGGTTGAAACAAATTTAAGATCTCCGTAAGCAGGAGAAAATAATGATTTGTCAAATCTGCATACATCAATTAAATAAGCACTGTCAAGAAGAACTTTTTCTTTCGAATAAACATAATTCGTAAATTTATTAGTATTGTAATTCAGATTTATCTTACCCTCACCTGTATGCCAGATAAGATGATCGGGATAACTGATATACTCATTTGAAACAAAAGTTACGGAAGATTCTTCTTCAAGAGATTGAAAAACTGCTTTGCTTGAATTAATATCTACAAGTGATTTCATGTTCTTAATTATCACATCCTTATTATTAGAGTCTTTTTCTTTTAGAACAATATCTGCTTTATCTGAAAAGAAAGAATTTTTGTTGAAAGAGAAATCTTCAGCTGTAATTGTGCCTTCATTTACAATTGCTCTGCCTTTTCCTGTTAATGATTTTGGCCTGTATTCAAAAGTTCCTGAAAATTTTGCTCTGCCGTCATACATATCAACAGGAATACCTGTTGTTTTATATCTTACAACATCATTTACTGCATCCCACCTTGTTTCTACCAGTTTTCCTTTTACTTGCGGAAACTCGGCATAAGTTTCTTCATTTATATATTCACTAATTTCAATTTCATCAGCAAGTGCCGATAAAGAGTCGGGATAAATTGTAAAATCACTGGTTGCTATAGTTGTATTGTTCCATTTAGCAATACCATTTGCTTCCAATCCATTGTTGCTTAATCTTATATAACTGTGCATGGTGCTGTTTTGGGCTGATAATGAGATTCTTCCGTTAAATAATTTCATACCGCCTTCTGCTGTTCTATGTAAAAACCCTAAAGAATAATCTTTTTGAACTTTAAGAGTATCTTCAAATTTCGGGAATATATTCCCGGCTACCATAACTCCCCGAATTTCCAGTTCATCTTTTCTGATATATAAAAGACTGTCATGCTCAAACGGATAATTTTCAAAATAAAAAGTTTCTCTGGGATATACACTCCCGTGTTTGTTTCTTTTGTCATAATATACATATGAAGTATCAGTGCAATTAAACTTAGGAAATTGTTTAATTTCTTTAGCTCCTGATTTATTTGATTTTACATCTATTCTTACTTTACCTGTTACATTTTCAATAGTTGAAGTAAGAAATTTTGCTTTTACTTTTTCGCCTGATTCAGACAAATCTTTATCCCACACTCTATATACCAAAGAATCGCTTTTAGTAAAACTTATATCGTAGTTGTCATAATTAAAAGCAAAATTATCACCATAGAAATCTGCCAAACCAACTCTTAATCTGCCCGAAAAATACATGTTACGATTTTCATCAATTGTAAAAGTTTTATTATGAGGTACAAATCCGACTTTTTTTCTCTTGTTTATAATAACTTGGTCAACTCCAAATAAAGTCATTTGATTTGTCCTTATATCAAAAACGGCATTTATCAATGGAAATAACTCTGATTCTCTTTTTGCCCCGAAAGAAATAATATTAATAACATCATAATCTTTTTTATCAAAAAAATATTTTATATAGTCGTATAGTTTTTCATTTACAGTTACAAACCTCGTATTAGGGTTATAATCAATAAATCCTTCATACCACAAACCCATCAACCTGTGTACAGTTCCGGCTTGAGACTGTTTTATATATTTTGCATAATCTTTGGCATAAAAAGATCTTGAATCTATTTTTTTGGTATATTTTTTTATATCAAACAACGGATTTTTAGTTTCATACATTTGGTGTTTTGTAAAATCTTGTTTTGTAAAATAATCCAAAGATTTAAAACTTGCTTCATTCCCAAGTCTTGAATAAAAACGTATAAGAGAGTCTCCGGTTGTCCAAGAGATGTTATCAGCAAAAATATACATCTTTTGATAAGAATTATAAAACGGACGATTCCCTGTTCCTTTCGGATTTCTTGAGAATGAAAAATTTCCTTCATTTATCTCTAAAAAAACATTAGGATGAATAATAGAATCATTATTTGCAATATATAAAGTAATTGCACATAAGTTAGATTTAATTTTGTTATCAAATGAAGAAAATCCGGTTGACTTTGCTGTTAAAAACTTTTTTCCTTTTTTCCGATATTCTGCAACTGCCGGTTTGCTTTCAGTTCCTACATATTTTAAAGTCTTACCGTACATTTCAATTCCGCTAAAGAACTTTATGTTTTTATAATTACTTTTAATTTCATAATCATTTCTGTATGAGCGAAACTGAGGGTATTTACCTTCTTTAAATGCTCTCATAGAAGCCTTATGATGTATTTTTCCTGAAATTTGGTAATCTAAAACTTCTTTATTTGTAAAAGTTACAGAATCAGCAGTAAATTCTGTCTTTCTCATGTTTATAGTGTAATTATTTAATTGCACATTAATAACTGCCGGAGAATATCCGTATCTGTCCCAAGTTATTTTGCCTTTTTTTCCTGTCCATTTTGAATTAATTATATCATACGTCCCCAATGTGTTTTTAATGCTTATTGTGTCATTATCAGGGCTATATGCTTCAATATTACTTGAAGAAGTTTTAATTGTAAACTTTTTGTTTTTTGAATCAAACTTAAATGAATAAGTTCCCTCAGTGATCATCCATTTTGATGTTGTTGTCAAAGAAAGATAGTCCCGGTCAATCAAATTAAAAATATTATTAATAAAACTTTCTACAGTTGAAGAAGTAACATGTGGTGAGTTTACCATATGGTTTAACATTGATAACCAAGGCATAAAGTTTGATTCATCTTGATTTTTTAAAAGAACAACAGAATTTATAAAATAACGCATGGTTTTATCCTTTTTGAACTTTTTTTTAAGATGATAATTCAGTATATCAGTTATAATTATTCTGTTATTTTTTTTAAATTTCGATATCCAAATATCTCCCAATGCATTAATTACGGAATCAAGTTCATAAGCTGCTTGGTCTTTACTAATATCAGCATTATTAATGTTATAATATGTTTTCAATTCAGATATAATACTATCTTGGCTAAAAACATTTTGCGTTTGAGAGTAGCTGAATTTGGCTCCTGTTAAGAGAATCAAGAATGATATAAGAAAAAGCTTTTTTTTATTCATTTATAATATTTTTAATTAAAATCTTATATTATTTTTGCAACGAATGAGTAAAGATAATAAAAATACAAGAAAAAATTTAGTAAAAATATTAAAAACACTCGCTGCAATTGCATTAATTGCAATAATTACTTATTCAATTATGGCGATTATTACTCACTTTTCATTAAATTTCGAATCAGAAAATTACAAATTTAATACAAGTCTAAAGTCAATATTTGATACTGAAACTGCTATTTATAAATTTTTTTTCGGTTTTATGATTCTTAATATATCATGGCTTTTTATATCTGTGTCAATCTTTTTTTTTAAGAAACTTATTATTAAAAAATAAATATGTATTCTTAATAACTTTAATTTTTTCAGAATTTTAATTCCAAATAATGAAATTCATTTTCACAGATAATTTTGCGATTTGCAAGGACAGTTGACAACTTGCAATGCAAGCTTGAAACAAGTTAAAGGCAAGTTCTGTAACAATCTAACAATGAAACAATGAAACAATATAACAATGTAATATATATATATCCTGACAATGTCGGCTTTTTTTCAAAAACTCCGAAAATATTTATTTTATTATTAATAATAATTCTCTTATCGTTTAAAATAATTTATTCTCAAAAAATAAAAGATTATGAATTTATGCGCGGTGATATGAGAATCATGTTTTACAACGTTGAAAATCTTTTTGATACTTTTGATGATACTCTCAAAAATGATGAAGCCTTTACTCCGGATGGAGTTCGTTATTGGAATAATGGCAGATATTATAAAAAAATTAACAATATTTCAAAAGTAATAACTGCAATTGGCCAATGGGAGCTTCCGGAAGTTATTGGATTATGTGAGATTGAAAACAGAAAAGTACTTGAAGATCTGATAAAAAAAACTGCATTAAAAAAGTACCCGTATCGAATCATTCACAAAGAATCTCCTGATAACAGAGGAATTGATGTTGGTTTCATTTATCGAAAAGATAAATTTAATCCGATTGAATATGAGGCAATAAGAGTAAACTTCCCGTTTGATGAAAACAGACCTACACGCGATATACTTTATGTAAAAGGATATAATAATTATAAAGATACCTTACATTTTTTTGTAAATCATTGGCCTTCAAGATGGGGTGGACAATTAGAAACAGACAGAAAAAGAATTTTTGTGGCAACAGTATTAAAACATAAAGTTGATTCATTATTTAATAGTGATATTGACCCAAAAATTATCATTATGGGTGATCTTAATGATTATCCGGATAATACAAGCGTACTGAAAACATTGGATGCTAAGATTTATTTTGAAAATGTGAATTCTGAAGAATTATATAATTTAGCCTATTTTTTACAAGAAATTAAAAGAAAAGGAACACATAAATATGACGGTGAATGGGGTATTCTTGACCAAATCATAATTTCAGGTTCACTATTGAATAATGAGAACGAAATATATATGACAGTTGATGATGCACATGTTTTTGATGCACCTTTTCTTCTTGAAGAAGATAAACATTTCATCGGTAAAAAACCTTTCAGAACATACATAGGATTTAAATTTCATGACGGATACAGTGATCATTTACCGGTTTACATTGATCTTCATAAAAATTAATAAAAAAAGTTGTAAAGTTGAGCAAATTATATAAAAATATTCAGTTTAAACTTTAAACTAAACCCATGTCTGACAAAATAATAATTTTAGATTTCGGATCACAATATACAAGACTAATTGCAAGAAAAATTCGTGAACTTAATGTTTATTGTGAAGTATATCCGTACGATCATTTTCCTGAAATTGATAATTCTGTTAAAGGAGTTATCTTATCAGGCAGTCCGTTGTCTGTCAGAGGCAAAAATGCTCCAATACCCGATCTGTCACTAATTACGGGTTTAAAGCCCTTACTTGGTATATGTTACGGAGCTCAATATCTCGCACATCATTACGGTGGTAAAGTAACTTC
Source organism: Chlorobiota bacterium (assembly GCA_030592825.1). GTDB lineage: Bacteria > Bacteroidota > Bacteroidia > Bacteroidales > JAADGE01 > JAADGE01. Next base: position 19,696 of record JAUVIG010000005.1, read on the forward strand.
CTCGGAATACAGAGAATACGGCAGAGCAAATTTAAAATACATAAATAATAAAAGCCCTGTTTTTAAAGATATTAAAATTGATACTCAAGTTTGGATGTCACATGCCGACACTATTGTGAAAATTCCGGAAAACTTTGAGATTACAGCAAAAACTGAAGATGTTGAAGTAGCTGCATTTAAAATTAAAAATGAAGATATCTACGGATTACAGTTTCATCCTGAAGTATATCATACAACAGACGGACAAAAGATATTGAAAAATTTTGTTGTTGATGTTTGTAAAGCAAAACAAGATTGGACTTCAGATTCTTTTATTGATTCAACTGTTAAAGATTTAAAAACAATTCTGCGAGATGATAAAGTTGTATTAGGTTTATCGGGAGGTGTTGATTCAACAGTAGCGGGAGTTCTTCTTGACAAAGCAATCGGGAAGAACATGACTTGCATTTTTGTAGATAACGGCTTATTGAGAAAAAATGAATTTCAAGATGTACTTAAGTCATATGAAATTCTCGGTTTAAATGTGACAGGTGTTGATGCAAAAGAGGAATTTTATGAAGCATTAAAAGGAATATCTGATCCGGAACAGAAGAGAAAAGCAATCGGAAATAAATTTATTGATATTTTTGATAAAGAAGCTGCAAAATTAGAAGACGTTAAATGGTTAGCACAAGGAACAATATATCCCGATGTTATTGAATCTGTTTCTGTTAAAGGTCCCTCGGCAACAATTAAATCGCATCATAATGTTGGAGGATTACCGGATTTTATGAAATTAAAAATTGTTGAGCCTTTAAGATTACTTTTTAAAGATGAAGTAAGAAGAATAGGTAAAGCATTAAATATTCCTAAAAAGTTTATAGGCAGACACCCGTTTCCCGGTCCCGGCCTCGGGATAAGAATTCTCGGTGATATTACTCCTGAAAAAGTAACTATATTGCAAGATGCTGATGATATTTATATCAGTGAATTAAAAGAATCAGGTTTATACGATGATGTTTGGCAAGCAGCTACAATACTTCTTCCTGTAAAATCTGTAGGTGTTATGGGAGATGAAAGAACCTATGAAAGTACTGTTGTCTTAAGAGCAGTAAGTTCAACCGACGGAATGACTGCAGATTGGTCTCATCTTCCTCATGAATTTCTGGCAAAAGTGTCTAACAAAATAATAAATCGTGTAAAAGGCATAAACAGAGTAGTTTACGATATCAGCTCAAAACCACCGGCAACTATTGAATGGGAGTGAAAAAGCAGTAGGCAGTTGGCAGTTCGCAGTCAGTATGTGAAATTTGACAATCATTTGTATAAACAGCTTATTTTTTCTGACTTATTATAAGTTTATACTATTAATTACAAATGACTGCGGACTGCCTACTGCCCTACGGAACCTCAACGGCATTTAAAATCCCCGTAATAATATCTTCAGAAGTAATATTTTCTGCTTCGGCTTCATATGTCAATCCTATTCTGTGTCTCATAACTTCTTTACATATGGCTCTCACGTCTTCGGGAAAAACTGCTCCTCTGTGTTGAATAAAAGCATATGCTTTTGCAGCTAATGCCATGTTTATGCCGGCTCTCGGAGATCCGCCGAAAGAGATGAAATTTTCATAATCATTAAGACCGTATTCTGAAGGATATCTTGATGCAAAAACAATATCTATAATATACTTTTCAATTTTTTCGTCCAAATAAATATCCTTAACAATATTTCTTGCTTTTAAAATATCATCTATAGATAACAGTGTTCTTGTTTCGGGCAAGTTTTTTGAAATATTTTGTCTGATAATTAGTTTTTCTTCCTCTTTTTTAGGATAATCAATTATTACTTTTAGCATAAAACGGTCAACTTGAGCTTCCGGTAAAGGGTAAGTTCCTTCTTGTTCAATGGGGTTTTGAGTTGCTAATACCATAAAAGGTTCATCTAATTTATAGGTATTTTCACCTATTGTAATTTGCTTTTCCTGCATTGCTTCCAATAATGCACTTTGAACTTTTGCAGGTGATCTGTTTATCTCATCAGCAAGAATAAAATTTGCAAACAAGGGACCCTTTTTTGTAATAAACTCTTCCGTTTTATGGCTGTATATCATAGTGCCTATTAAATCAGCCGGCAGAAGATCGGGTGTAAATTGTATTCGACTGAATTTGGCATTTATAATTTTTGCCAAAGATGTTACAGCCAATGTTTTAGCCAATCCGGGAACACCTTCCAATAAGATATGTCCGTTTGTCAGCAGTGCAATAAGCAAATTATTTACCATATGTTTTTGGCCTATTATAACTTGGCTCATTTCCTTTTTTAAGGTATTAATAAAAACACTTTCTGTTTTTATCTTTTCATTGAGTTCTTTTATGTCAATCATAATACAATATAATTTGGATTTACTGTTATTTTAATGATAATTAATTTTCAAAAAAAAATATCTGTTGTACTAATTTATAAATGCTTCAATGTGTTAATGCTTTAATAATTATAAATTATTTTTTGTTTGGGTGTCAGTATTTTAAAGAGTATGTTCTTTTTATTAAAGCATTATATCATTTTAGCATTATTATCTTTTTAGCATTATTATCTTTTTAATTCCGGCAAAAATAAAAAAGCTTTGTCAGATATATAATTTTTTCTGTTAAATTGCAAAAATTTTTATGCAACTCATTTAACTTTATTTTATCTGTTATTATTGAATATCATTTTATTTATAAAAAAAAACACATTAATTATGAGAAAATTGTTACTTACTCTGCTTATTGCAGTATTCTGGATTTCAATCGGTTTTGCACAAAAAGGAGTAATTCCGTTGGACTCATACAAAAGTTCCGTTGAAATTACTGAAAAAAGATATGAAAAGTTAAGTCTGACTTTTAATTATACACAAATTAACAGTTTTACAGTTGATACCAAGAAAGGTAATTTTGATGAAATTATTATTCCGGGTGCATATTTTACCGGTGAAATCGGCACACCGAAATTGCCTGCTTCAAAAAAATTAATTGATATTCCTTTTGATGCAGAAATCAGTATCAAAATTGTAAATTATACAGTTAATGAATATAATTTGAAAAATTACGGTATAAATTATAAAATTATGCCTGTTCAACCGGATGTAAAAAAAGATGAAGATCCTTCCGAAGTAAAATTCGAATATGATAAAGGATCATATGAAACGAAAGGTTACATCACACCCGATTTGGTTGATGTAGAGATACTCGGTGTTATGAGGGGCGTTCGTATTGCACGTTTAACCGTTTCACCTGTAAGTTATAACCCTACTGAAGATAAAATTAAAGTATATAATAATATTGAATTTGAGATTGAATTTAAAAACAGCAATATTTCTAAAACGGAATATATTAGTCAAGCTGCATATTCACCGTTTTTTGAACCTGTATATCAAAAACTGTTAAACAATAAAGATGTAATTGATGATCATCCTGATTTAACGAAATATCCGGTTAAAATGCTTATTTTATCCGACAGAGAATTTGAGACAGCTTTACAACCTTATATTGCTTGGAAAATTAAAAAAGGTTTTAAAGTTATTGTAAATTACACAGACGAAGGCTATTCAACTGTTAATGATATTAAAACATGGGTTCAAACACATTATGATGCAGGAACACCGGAAGATCCTGCTCCGAGTTTTTGTTTGTTTGTCGGTGATGTAGATCAAATACCTGCTTCACAAGTCGGGAGTTATTCAGGCAGACAAACCGATTTGTATTATTTTAGCCAAGACGGTGATTATTTTCCTGAAATGTATTACGGAAGGTTTTCTGCAAACGATTTGTCTGAATTACAACCGATTATTGATAAAACATTATACCATGAGCGTTATGAATTTGCAGACCCGACTTATTTAGATGATGTTACACTAATTGCCGG
>JAUVIG010000116.1 GCA_030592825.1 Chlorobiota bacterium
CCTTTGGGATGAAGCGGGTTGTGCAGGGCTTCAGAGATAATGCAATTCTGAATCGTGATGCCGGACATTTGTGTTTGGATGTTCATATCTCCGGCCCAACTACATGAGCAGTGATCTATGACGATATTATCAGACTCAGCGTTAGAAGGAACCAGCGTAAAACAATCCGCTATTGCTTCCTTTTCTACACCCTCATAGAGCGATGTATCTCTGGGGCGGATTCGAATGTGTTGTATCAGAATATCGTGACTGGTGCGTTCAATTTTTATTCCGTAATCTTTTATCGTGATGCCCGGTGACGGTGCTGTTTGTCCGGCAATCGTGATATAAGAACCCTTTGTCTCGCCGTCATTTCCAACCCAACCGCCAATTATTATATTCTCTGAAAGTGTAATATTACCTGATACCTCAAAAATAATAACTTTAGGACAATCTACTTCTTCCAGGTCATAGCGAAGCGATCCGGTGCCTGAATCGTTCAGATTTGTTACCCTGTACACTGTAGTGTTTGGTGTAGCAAGGTGTCTCCCGCTGCCTGCAGGCGTTTCCATACCGAACCCACTGCTGCCGGGAATTACCGGCAGATACTTTTCATGTTCGTCTTCCGACAACACGGCAAAAGCCGGCACAAAATTAACGATTTTCGTACTTTCTTCTTTCTGTCTTATATTACCGATGATTTTCGTTTTTTGCATTATTTCCTGCTCCTCTGAATACCAATAACTTAACCTGTTTACACCTATTAGTGATACATAATCTATATCCTGTCCGTACTTTACATGTCCTGCAGCTACAATATCCGTATCACATTTTATAACAGAGTTATTTTTTATTGCAACAACTTCTGTGTTTGAAAGATTTACTGTTTTTGTTGTTACTGTATTTATAACAAACATAACAATACACAAAATCATAATTTTAAATTTTACCATTTTATTGTCCTCCAAATTTAAAATATAGTTTAATAATATTTTATAAGTCCGGTATAAAAACCACTGTCAGGATTGATTTATTTAAACTTTAAAATTTATTATATTTTTAATTTTATAATAATCTGCTTTTTCGCTTCTATCGCAAATATAACATTTTTTTTGCAGCAACCTGCTTGCCTGTTGTTAGTCTGTAATAATAAATCCCGTTAGCAAGTTTATTACCTTTAGCATTTTTTCCGTCCCAAGTAACAGAATATTTTCTTGCTGATTGATTTTCATTTACCAATGTTTGTACTTCATTCCCGAGAATATCATATACTTTCAATACAATCTTTCCTGAAAATATTAGCTGATAATTGATTACTGTTTGCGAAGAAAACGGATTTGGGTAATTATTAAGACCTGTTTGTAAATCGCCGATATTTTCATATCTACCGGTTGAGGGAACATAAAGGCCGGTAAAATAAATTTATGTATTTGTTAATGAATTTTCTGTCCATACTATATAAACACTGTCTTCATCAGCAGTTATTTGAGGAAACCATGACCAATCGGGAGTATTTGATATATTAACAGGTTCCGACCATGAATTATTAATATTATTAGAATACATAATTTCAAAATCGTCTGATATATATTCATACCATACCACATGAATAATATTATTTTTTACAAATAACGAAGGACTTAAAGAGCCTCCGTCCGAATTTGAGATATTCAAAGGTTCTGTCCATATATCATCATCATAAGATGAATAATAAATTTCAGCTGCTGTTGAATAAACATCATCATCCCAAACAACATGATTAATATTGTTTTGAACACCTATTGACGGTCTGCCGGAATCGCTGTTTTCGAAATTGGAAATATTAACCGGAGCCGACCAAACACCGTCAAATTGAGCATAATATATTTCACAAACAAGCGGATCATATGAACCGGTTTCTTCCCAAATTATATATATTTTGTCATCTTCGGTTACTATTTTTTGATTGGCGGCATCATAGCTGCTGTCGGAAATTTTAACAGGTTCTGTCCAATCTGTGTCATATTTACAAAAATATATTTCATTTTCTTTATTCCACACCACATACAATTTATTGTCTTTAACACTTATATCAGGAAATGTGCCTCCTGTGCTGCCGGGAATAAAAGATGCTTCCGACCATATATCATTATTATATTGAGAATAATAAATACCGTCAGCAGCTTGCCATACAACAGTAATATTATCTGTATCAATTGCAATCCTCGGATTTTCACCGCTTACAGCAGTTGAAACAGGAGCCGGTGTTGACCAATTTTCGTCAAATTCAGAAAAATAAATTAAGAAAGTACCGGTAGTATTATCCTCCCATACTACATAAATATTTTGTTGCAATACTTCTATATCAGGATTCTCCGAAGAACTTTCATTGTTACTGATATTTATTACATTCTGTGTATTTGCCGGTTTTACAAATATACAAGTGCAAAAAATTAGGGATAATAAAATTGAATTAAATAAATTTTTCATGTTTTTGGGTTTAATGTTTAATGATTTTTTTAACAGATGCTTTACCGCTTTCTGAAGTGATTTTTATAAAATAAATACCGGTATTTAAATTTGAAATATTTACTTCATTGCTGTAAACTACCTTTACCTGCTGTCCCAAATTATTATAAATAACTACTCTGTCCAAAATCTCATCATCCAAATCAACAGTAAAAGCATCATAAACAGGATTAGGGATAATTGAAATTTTGTTGTCAAAAGTTAAATTATTAACTGATGAACCGGAAGTGTATTCAAAAGCTCCGATATCCAAACTTCCGGAAACAAGTCTAATTTTTGAACCCGTATGTTTGACGTATTCAAAGGAAACATTATGCTCCGGTAGTAATATAGCAGGAATCTCTCCTCCCTGATCTATAAGAGGTGAATTATTTTGTAATTTGAAGTTTTGGTCTGTAAAATTTTCAAACAACGGATCTGAACCTGTCAAGTTGTTGCCCAGATCATATACAACACCGGACGGAGTACCGTGACAGTCCTGCCAGCCTGTTTTTAACCAGTTATGATGCATATTTAATATTCCGTTATCGTTTGTTACAGCAAATCGGTCTCCTGAAGCCGAAGTATAAATGACATTATTAAAAACATGTGCTGTTTCATCATTGGTTGACAATCTCATTAAAGTAGTATTTCCTGTTCGGGTAGAAATTACTGTATTATTGTAAAAATATAAATTGCCTTTCCGGTAATCGTCTGTAGTTCCACTGTCGCCTCCATAATGAACGATTTGAGAATTTCCCGCATCATCAGGCTCTATCAATATATTGCCGTAAACATGTGTAGTGTTATAATCGGGATGATTAACCAATACTTCTGAATCTTCTGCATCCACCAAATCCAATTGTCTGTTGCCGCTTTCAATCCAATTGTAACGAACGACCAAACCTGCCGATCTGTCTTTAAGATTATTGCCTCCTGCTCCTGATTTTAAAAAACCAAAATGATTAAACTGATATGTCAGATTAATTGCAGAAGTATAAGTGTTGTGCTGATAGATACTTCCGACAATACCATTATCATAAATATAATTATTTTCAATCAGGATATTTTCCGTCTGACCGTCGTAAGCACCAATAAATATGCCGTTACCTGAATCATGTAAAGTGCAGTTGCGTATTGTAAGATTTGCTGCTTTTTCAACATATACAGCGGCAGCATTGTCAGCATATGTTTCCGTTTGGTTATTATCGTTGGTGAATTGATAAGGTGGCCTTCCTGATCTGATTTCAAGGTTATCTATAATAATGTAAGCAGGTAAACCGTCTGCAGGTATATTTGACCCGCCAATTTTGATTACTCCTCGTGATTCATTCCAAAAATTAACACCGTTGACAGTAACTGCACCATTGCCGTCAATTACCGGTTGTTGCCCTTCCGGTCCGTTCATACCGATTATTTCAATCGGATTAATACCGGTTCCTTCCCTGTTAATTACCCATTTTTCTTTATATGAATCTGCTTTCCAATAGATATACACACGGTCTCCGGCTTGAAGTGTACTCCACGGCACTTCTGAAATTGTTGCAAGGGGTTGCTCCGGTCCTACATGATAGTCTGTTGCATAAGATTGTAAGCTGAATATCAACAGAATAAATACTGCCGATTTATACATTTTCTTTTTAATCTGAAAATAAATTTTATTAAATAAATTATTAATAACAGTATGTTGGTTTATGGTTTCTATGCTGATAATTTGGATTTTGTTATTAATGTTTTTCATATTTATGGTTTTTGATTTACATGCAACTTTATAAAATTTCAAATAATTGATTAACGATATCTTTTCTGAAATCAGAATTTATATCACCACTTTTTTATGGTATTTCAATTCTGTCTTCCATTTTTCATTTTTCTTTTCGTTTAAGCACACTTTTTTTATTGTCATCGTAAATAATTAATCCATCTTTATTAAATATCCCCATATTTGAATACCAATTATCAATATAAAATGTACTGTCATTTTCCGGTGTCAGATATAAATCATAGCTGTTAATGTTTACAATAAGGGAATCATTGCTTACAAATATTTTAATTAATTCTCCATTGTCATATTTGTAATCTCCGGAATATTCGGCTAATAATTCTTTATTAATTTTATAATTAATCTGTTTCATTCTTTCTTGATTCAGAAACCAAATATAGAGACTGTCATTCTCATAAGTGATTTTTGAAATATCATGCCCCATTTCAGCATAAGTGGTTAGCTTAAACACACTTGAATATAATTCCAGCTCTTTCGCTAATATTATACCTGACTCAATACTAACTATATCATCAATTTCTCCATGAAAAATCCATATTGGAAGATGTCTTAATTTCCATATTTGCTCAACATCTCCGCCACCACATAAAGGAGCAACAGCTGTAAACCTGTCAGGAAATCTCATCGCCCAATCCCATACACCAAATCCACCCATACTAACCCCTGTTAAGAAAACCTTTTTGTCGTCAATTCTTAAACGATTTTTGGCATCAATTAAAATATGTTCTAAAAACAAAGGTTCCCATCTGTCTCCTTTTGTAATAGGTGTAATGATTATAAAATTTGATCTGCAACAGACGTTTTCTGTAAGAGCGATATTATTATAAAATCCACCTGAACCATGTAAATAAAATATTATCGGCCAATTTTTTAAAATATTTTCATTGTAATCAATCGGATAATAGACTTTATAATTTAGATCAATTGAAGTATAAAAATCGTTCTGACTATATGATCTAAGTCCTAATAAAATCAGAAAAAATGTTATTAGTATTCTCATGATTTATTATATTTTGAAATTGCAACAAACGTTATAGTATATAAATATTAAGTGTCGTATATTTTTCAAATATACATATTTGTTTCATATTTCCAAATCAGAAAATACAGGGTTCCGGGATAGTTGCAACTGAACGGAGTGAGTTCAATACAGGTAAACTACACGGAATTTGAAATAAAGTGCCGGTATGCTCAATATTCATTTTTTTATTTTTGTTTTTAAGTTCGTAAAGTAGAATTAATAATTTTTTTTATCTTTGAAATGTTTTTGTCGTTTTCAGACAGAATATTTTTATTTATTAATATTTAATATCTAAATCAGTACAAGCAATCAAATAATTATTCTTTTTATTTATATAAACAAAAAAACATCATGAAAAACATTACTTTAACACTTATTTTTATCACAGCTGTTTTTTACAGCTTTGCACAAATTCCGGCAGGATACTATGATAATGCTTCCGGAAAAACCGGAGAAGAATTGAAAACTGCTCTCAATAATATAATAAAGGGGCATACAACATTTTCTTATACTGCGTCAGGAACCGATGTTTGGGATATTTTAAAAGAGACAGACCGAGATCCGAATAATTCAAATAATGTAATTCTTCTTTATTCAGGACGTTCCGTTAACGGGCCTCAAGAATATAATAACGGGGCAGGATGGTCAAGAGAACATGTTTGGGCAAAGTCAAGAGGTGATTTCGGAACAAGCCATGGAGCAGGGACTGATGTTCATCATTTGCGTCCTTGTGATGTAAGTATGAATTCAACAAGAAATAACAGATGGTTTGCCGAATGTGATGTTCCTGTTTATGATGAAGGTGTTTTTACAGGATCATATAAAAGTGATACTGAATGGCTTTGGAAACCGAGAGCAGAAGTAAATGGTGATGTAGCGAGAATGATATTCTATATGGCAACAAGATATGAAGGACATGACGGGGACCCTGATTTAGAACCTATTGACTATATTCCTTCAGATAATTATACAAAAGATCCGATTCATGCTTTGCTTACCGACTTATTGGCTTGGCATCTGGAAGACCCTGTTGATGATTGGGAAATAAACAGAAATAATATTATTTACACAAATTATCAACATAACAGAAATCCTTTTATTGATCATCCTGAATATGTAGGTTATATATGGGAAGGGGGAACACCTGACCCGGGTTATGCAAGTCCGGTAACTTTAACTTTAGTGCTTGATAACTACCCTCGTGAAACTTCATGGAATGTAAAAAATAATGCAACCGGAAATTTTGTAACATCAGGAGGTAATTACACAGTGAAAGGTGCTACAATTACAAAAAATATTACAATGTCAGACGGTGATTATACATTTAATATAGCTGATACATACGGAGACGGAATTTGCTGTTCGTACGGAAACGGTTCATATACATTGACAGATGCAAACGATAAACAAATTGCAACCGGCGGAAATTTTTCATCTTCGGATCAAGTTGAATTCAGCATAGGAGGCACAATTCCTGATCCCTCAATGCCTGAAGGATATTGCTCAACAAAAGGTAACAATATTTCTGATGAATGGATTGATTATGTGAATCTCGGCTCAATTAATAATTCAACAGGAGCAAACGGCGGATATGCCGATTTCACATCTCAATCAACAGCTTTAAGTTCAGGTTCTCAATATACAATCAGTTTCAGTACAGGTTTTAGCGGTTCAAGTTATTCTGAATATTGGAAAATTTGGATTGATTACAACCGAGACGGCGATTTTGAAGACTCGGGAGAAGAAATTGCAGCAACATCTTCTTCAAGCAGCAGTACCTTAACCGCTAATTTTACTGTTCCTTCAAGCATCAGTGCAGGAACAGCTCGTATGAGAGTTTCCATGAAATATAATGCGTATCCGACACCCTGTGAAACATTTACTTACGGGGAAGTTGAAGATTATGCAGTAGTATTATCGGCTGACAAAAACGGAGTTGTTTATTTCGACGGTAAAGAAATAATTACAGGACCTGTTGAAGAAAGAGTTGTAAAGCTTTATCCAAATCCTGCTACAGATATTTTAAATTTACAATTGCCTGAAGGAATGAATGCAAAAGCAGATGTAATAAATATTAACGGACAAATTTTAAAGTCAATACAGGTTAATGAATTTGTCAGAATAAGCATATCAGACTTACCCGCAGGGATTTACAACATAATAATAACTGACGGCAAAAGTATTATGACAGAAAGATTTATTAAGCAATAAATTATTTCGGATATTCAAAGACAGGCTTTTTTAACCTGCATAATGCAGGTTAAGTCTGTCTTTTGGTGTTCAATAAATAAAGTTTAGGGATTAAAAAGTACAGGTTGTTTCATAACATCAAGATATTTACGGTATTGATGTGTTTTCTTCATGAACATGTTGTATTAATGATTTACCAAATTTATCTTTTGGGAAAAATCTGTAAATAATTAAATCAAAAAATTTACCAAATAAACCGTTAAAACCAATATTCAATTCATAATAAAATGAGCATCCGTTATCTGCCGGTTTTATGATAAAATAAACAGTAACCGGAAAAAACGCATGTTTAAATTGAATTAATTCATTTGGTTTTAAGGCAGATATTTTCCCGTTGAATTTAATAATATACCCGTTTATTTTTTCACCAAATTTTACTTTAGCTCCTAATTTATTTTTTTTATTATCTTTTATTTGCCAATTCCGGAATAAATGTTCTTTATGCCAATTTGTATATCTGTCATGATTAAGATTCATCCACCAATTAAATACTTCTTCCGGTGATTTTTCTTTAATATTTACGGTAGTTTTATATGTTACCATATTTTTTAAAATTATAATTATTCTTAATTTTTTCCGACAGAAAGAATTTATTATTTTTACAAAACAGTTTTATTAAATTATCTCCTGCTACTTGTTTACTCTTAAATTTAGAACCTAATCCGTTATTAACTACAGAAATTATACCGCCTTTTTTTAAAATTCTGTGAAGTTCATTAATTACACTTTCTTGATTTTTTATCATAAATATAACATTAAATAAAAGTACAATATCAATACTTTCGTTGGGTAATCCTGTTCCGTTTTCAGTTAATATCGGCTGAATATTTTTCAGTTTATGTTTCTTTATCTTTTTTTCAATTATTTTTATTGCTGACGGATGAATATCCAAAGCATATATCATTCCTTGCGAACCGACAATTTCAGCAGCAGGGAAAGTACAAAACCCCGACCCGCAACCATAATCTAAAATATGACTTCCGGCTTTTATTCCGCTTCGTATAATTTCCTTTTTTATATTACGAATATTTTTTACAAGACTCATAATATTTACCATCATTTTAAAATGAATATTATTTACCGGCTTTTCTTTTTTCATGTGTCTAAAATTAATTCTGTTTATAACATAGATTTTTGACTCTTTTTAAACTTGTTTTCATTACGAAAAACAAGAACTGAAAAATATATTATTAATATAGCTTGAATCCATGGGAATACAGGATACCACCAGATTTCGTTTTGGTCGGGATGTTCAAGGATAATATGGACCAAAACAGGCTGAAAAAGCATAAATACTGCATCTGTTATTCCCAAAATTAATCCCCATTTATTTCGTAAAATCAGCAATATTATACTGATAACAAGCAATCCTGCAAATATCGGAACTGCTGTTGCTCCCGGACCTCCCATATTAATTGCTCCGGGTATCTCCCGAACAATTTTGTGTACTAATTGAATAAGCAATAGTGAAATAAGAGCCTGAATAAAAATTGTTGGTGATTTTAATTTATTTTTATTTATTTTTTTCACAAGAATATCAAATTGATTCATAAATAATCGGTTTTATGTTTTCAATATACAATTGTCAATATTCAATTACATACCTACTCATCATCCAAAAGCGGTATTTCCGCAACATACTCATTATCTTTAATATAAAATTTTGGTGCTTTTTCAGAAATATGTTTATATCTCTCGGTTAAGTTATTCAGTCCTATTTTTGTTGATTCATTCACAGTATTCTTTGGTTGCAGATTGTTTTTTACTGTCAGAGAATTAATGTTATTGAATATATTAATTCTTAATGGTTTTTTTTGTGAAATTATATTATGTTTTATGGCATTTTCAACAAGCATTTGAAGCGATAAAGGCGGAATAAATTTGTTTAATTTTTGTGCATCAATATTTATTGAGATTTCAAGATTTCCTTCGTGCCTGATTTTTTGCAGGAAAATATAAGAATTAAGAAATTCAATTTCCTCTTTAAGCGAAACCACTACTTTTTCTTTTACATCTAATACATAACGATATGTTTTTGAAAA
>JAUVIG010000027.1 GCA_030592825.1 Chlorobiota bacterium
AATTTACGAATAAGCATTAATGCTTCTTCATATTTTATTTCTGCTTGTATTTCTTTAGTTTTATTATTCATATCCCTTCGTTTTTCAGGAATTTTAATATCTTTTTTTTACTGTTGAATTTTCTGTCATAACTATCATGGTTTCCGACCCAAATGATTTCGATTTCGTCGTCTTCGAAAAATACCATACACAATGAACGATTGCTTTTAATATTTCTACCCATTTTGAAAAACTTTTAGCTAACTGTTTATTGCGTTTGATGTATTTATCAAGTACGCTTAATCCTGTTACTTTCATTTAATAAAATTTTAATACACAATCTTTTTTGATTGCTTGATTTTAAATAATTTCCCATATTGCTAAATTTTTAGTTTTATAATTTAATTATGCAAATATACGAAAAGTTTGCCAGCCGGCAAACTTTTTTAAAATATTTTTTCATTTTTTCATCTACAAATCCCTAACATCCAAAATCACATCACCAAAGTCATCTCTGTTATTAATAATTTTCAGCAATAGACTTGCTGCTTTTTCAGGAGAAAATAATTCATTATTCTCTTTTAAATTTATAAATTTTTCAACATTTGAAAAATTATCAATCGAAACTTCTCTGATTTGATCTTGCATTTTTGTATCAATAACACCCGGAGCAACAGAATATATTTTTATTTGATTTTCAAAAGTTTGAAATGCTTGTTCAAGAGCAACCGTTTCACTGATCATATCCAAAGCAGATTTTGAAGCACAATATACACTCCATGCATCAACTGCATGCCTGCCGGCTCCGGAGCTAACATTAATAATAGTTCTTTTATTATTATAATTTTGAAACTTCTTAATAAAATTATTCATTAATATGCTTGGTGATACTACGTTTACATGATAATCATTAATAATACTTGAATTTTTCAATTTCCCTAATCTGATTATCTCAGACATAACACCTGAATTATTAATTAAGATAATTTCTTCAGTATCATGCAAATCCGGGAAAAAGATACTTTCTGTATCCGAAAGATCCGAAAGATCTGTTGTAATATGATTATAATTAGGATGTTTAATTGAATTAGCTCTTGAAATACCGGTTACCTTAATATTATCATCTTCTAATAGGGTTTTCGTTAAAGCCTTTCCGATACCTCTGCTTGTACCGGTTATAAAAAAGTGTTTCATAGTTTTACATTGTTATATTGTTAAATTGTTTCATTGTTAAGATTACTCTGAAAAATGTTATAACCGCAAAAAATCACTAAAGCCTGTCTGTCATTTGCCTCATGGCTTAAACTATTGATTGTTAACATATTTTATATGGATTTTCAATCTACTGTCAATCTCATTCAATCTTTCATCAATCTTATTTAATCTCTATCAATCCTTTTTCTTCATTTTAAACTTATCCCGAATCCATTTAGGACCTATAATAACACCGGCAATAAGATACGGATAATAGGTGAACAAACGCCATACAAAAGCAGTTATAATTGCAATTCCGGCAACTTGAGGCATAAAGTCATTCAAGTATTCGGAAAATACATATTCTGAAAATCCGCTGCCGCCGGGTGTCGGACTTACCAACATCATAACCCACATTACTAATTGCTTGGCAAACAGCAAAAAATGATCGCTTTTCATTGCAAAAAATGCTATAAATAATGCATTTACAACCCAATATCTTGAAGTCCAAGAAAGAAAAGTTGCACCAATTGCTTTTGCCCAAAAACTAAAAGGTTTCTTTTTAAGCTCTTTAGAGTTGCTTATTATATCTAAACCGGCTCTCCTTGCATCGTTTCTCCAACGCCTTAAATACTTAATACTGAAAATTGCCAATAACGTCTTTTTTATTACAACAGGATTAATAAACAAACCATAACTAAGAAACAGGTTATATGCCAGTTTAATGGTATATCCGATAACTGCGAAATAAAAGAATTGATTTGCGAAATTTAAACCTGAAGTTTCTCCTATTGTGAACAATGTTTCAGGACCGACAGCAAAGATCATAACCGGAAACATAATAATAAAATACAATTCATCTAAAAAAGATGTTGCCATTACTATTGCTGCGCTTTTACCGATACTGATACCCTCTTTGTGTACAAATACAACTGCTACTCCTGTACCTCCTATAGCAGAAGGGGAAATGGCAGATGCAAATTCCCAAAGCATAATTACCCTGAAAGCCTGCCTCCAACTTACCTGATTTTCACTTAAAATTTTGAAGCGTATCATATAACCAATATCTCGCATCATCATAAACAATGCTGCAATAAAAAGGAATAAAACAGAAGTTGTGGTGAAATCAATTTCATTAAAATTGATACTCTTATCCTTGATTTGGAAGAATAGCATGCCGAAAACAGCAAGAATCCCTATAACAGCAGGTATTATTACTTTTTTCGGATTGATTTTTTTTTCTAAATTCTTTTGTTCCTTTAGGTCAGTCTTTGCCATTGGACTGCAATATTAAAAAAAATACTTGAAATCAACTAAAAAACTGATTTAGCAATTTGTTTGATATTATCAGATCTGCCTATTGTGTAAAAATGAACAGCAGGTACTCCATACTCAATAATTTCTTTTGATTGTTGTATTGCCCATTCAATGCCTATTTGATTTGCGGATTTATTATCTTTTGCTTTTGCAATTTCAGAAGCTAATTCATCCGGAATATCAATATTAAATACTTGTGGCAGCAGTTCTAAATCTTGCTTTATTCTTAAGGGTTTTATACCGGGTACAATCGGAACGTTAATTCCTTCTTTTCTGCAAAGATCAACAAAATCAAAGTATTTTTGATTATCAAAAAACATTTGTGTTATAATGTACTTTGCACCGGCATCAATTTTCATTTTAAGATATTTCAAATCCGATTTTATATTTGGTGCTTCATTATGTTTTTCGGGATAGCCGGCAACACCTATTGAGAAATTTGTTCGGGTTTTATTTTGAAGATTTTCATCGCAATATATTCCTTGATTCAAATTCATTATTTGCTTAATAAGGTCCAAAGTATGATTATGACCTCCTTTTTCAACAGTGAAGTATTTTTGATTAGCCGGCGGATCTCCTCTTAAAACTAACAGATTTGTCATTTCCAGAAAATTAAGGTCTATCAATGCATCTTCTGTTTCTTCTTTGGTGAAACCTCCGCATATTAAATGGGGAACTACAATCGGGTTTTGATAACGGTTTTTTACAGCTGCCGAAATTGCAACAGTTCCGGGACGTTTTCGAATTGTTTTCTTTTCAATTAATCCGGTTTTATGTTCCTTATAAACAACTTCTTGCTGATGATAGGTTACATTAATATTCATGGGGTCAAATTCCGTTAAAGGATCAATAACCTTATATATATCTTCCATACTTCCGCCCTTCATCGGAGGTAATATTTCAAAAGAGAAATATGTTTTTTTTGTATCTTTCAGTTTGTCAACGAGTTTCATTTGATTTATTTAACTTACATACATAATTCTCAACAATGTCGGCTTTTTTTCGGAAGTTTCCGAAAAAACTATCATTATCTTATAATTTTAAGCAATTTTTTTGCTAAATTAATACTTATTTTCTTTCTCTTTACATAATCATCAACTTGCTTTTTGCTTATTCTTTTATGGTTTCGATATCTGAAAATAATCAATAAAATTTTTGTGGAAAAATAATTTGTACCGGAAATAATCAACAAAAATATTTATATTTGTTATATAAAACAGATTTAAGGCAACCTTTAATAATTAATTTTCCGGTAAAATAACAGTAGAACCAAATATTTTAAACATGCGAATATTCTTTTTTGTTTTTTTTGTATCATTATCAATTAGTTTATCTGCTCAAGCCATAAAAGATTCAATTCAATGGATAAGTATTGAAGAAGCGGGAGAGAAGTTTGAAGAATATCAAAAACCTGTTTTGTTTTATTTTTACACAGAGAAATGTGACTCATGCAGAAAACAGGAAGAAACGACATTTTCAAATCCTGAAGTTGCAAACTATATTAATATTTTATTTTATCCTGTAAAAATTAATGCTGAAAGTAGAGACAGTTTAAAATTTTTTGACGGTAATTATTATAAGAATACCGGAAAATACGGAAGAATTCATGATTTGGCATTTAAATTAACCGGTTCAAAAGATACCTTTCCGTCATTAGTAATATTCAACAAAAGAGCTGAAGGAAGAACATTTTACGGTTATACGGACAGAGATGAAATATTCAGAATTTTAATTTATTATGCTGAAGATATTGATAAGCATACAGAATTTGAAGATTGGTATAAATATCATAAAAAAGGCTATCCGCCCGGGCAAAAACAAATAATTACAAGATTGAACGTGAAGTGGAAAAACTTAGATGAAGTTAATGAACTTATGAAAACTGAGCCGAGAAAAATGATTATAAATTTTTATAATTATAATAAGATCAGTTGCACATTAATGCGAATCCAAACTTTTAATCAAAAACAAATTGCCGGTTATTTAAATGAAAATTATTATCTTGTGAATGTTGATGTTTTTACTCAAGATACAATTAATATTAAAGATACTACCTATATCAATGAGAATAAATCATTTAAATATCATCAATTACCCATTGCGGCTTTAGAAGGGAAAATGGTTTTTCCTGCATTTATTATTTTAGATGAAGACGGAAATGTATTGAAAAAATATCATCAATATATGATTCCGGAAGAGTTTGAGGCTGTTATCAGGTATTACGGAGAAGATGCATTTAAAACTCAAACATTTAAAGCGTTTAAAAAAATATTTGAAAGAAAATAAAATAGATTATTTCTTAATTTTAGAGGGAAGCATTTTTGGTTGCAGGTTGCGAGTTACAAGTTGCAGGATATTAAATTGAGTTATTTTTTAAATATTCCTTAAATCCACAGCAGAACGTTTAAAAGGCTGATAATCAAGGCGACATGTGTGCTTTTTGATTTTCTTAAATGTTTGATTATAAAAAACGATATTATGAAATTTAAAATTGAACCAAATTCGATTGAATTTGAAGGCATGAAGTCTAAATTGGAAGCAAAATTTCCTGATTACAAATTTAAAGTAAGACAGAAGAACTTTCTCGTAGCTGCGAAAACAGGAACTATAGGGACGAATATTTTATTAAGAAAGAACAGATTAATAGTTGTCGGAAATTTTCCTTCAATGGGTGCAACATTTATTTTTATGTTGTGTGTTGTTTTACTCGGATTTTTGATCCCAATAATAATATATTTAGTAGCTTTCCAATCAAAAATGAAAAAACTTGAAAAAGAAATTTCAGGATATTTAGCTGAAGAATATAATTTGGAAAAATAATATGATGTAAGTATTGAAAAATATTGGAACCGGCAGATTTATTTGTCGGGTTTTGTTTTAACATCCAAAAAAAATTAAAAAGGCCTCATTTTTTTGCAACCAATAATATAAATTTCATCATTAAACCAAGGAAATTAGTTATTAATTTAAAACAGTTATTATGAGAAAAGTTCTATTGCTAATCTTGATTTCATTATTCTTTTTTACAACAGGCGAAGTATTAGCTCAGAAAGATAAAAAAGAAGATAAATCAAAAGTTGATACAAGAATTGATAATATGGGATATTGGAGGCGCATGGCTAAAAAAGGTTATGTTTCTGTTGCCCCTGAATCAATACCTGAAAAAGCGATATATAAAGGATCAAAAATTAAAGCAAGAAGTGTAAAAATTGAAGATTCTCCGGATGTTCCCGTGAGTGATACAGGAGATGACACACAAAGTGAAAGTTCTGTTTTTGTGAATCCGACAGATAATTCTAAACTGTTGAACTCAAATAATTCAACAAGTTGGAACGGAAGCAGTGTTGGAACATTATACGGTACAAGCTATTTGAGTAGTGCTGATTACGGTGAAACATGGACAGGAAGTATACAAGGAGCAGGCGGTTCAAACAGCGGAGACCCTGCAGCGGTAATTGGTTTAGACGGCAGACAATATATAGGTTTTATTCACAGTAGCGGTGGTCAAGGAGTTTCATATTCTACTGATGGTGTAGCTTGGACTTCGGTTCTTGCAGGACCTACAAGCGGTTTTTTAGATAAAAATCACTTATGGATAGATAACAGCCCTACAAGTTCTTACGAAGGGAATGTTTATGATTCTTGGACTGATTTTGGAGGAAGTTTTGATGATGAAATAGGATTTGTCAGATCAACTGACGGCGGTTTAACATACAGTTCTGCAATTAATTTAAGTTCAGCCGTAAATGCAGGAAGTCATAATCAAGGTGTTAACATTAACAGCGGCCCTGACGGAGAAGTATATGTTGTCTGGTCAGTATATGATTCTTGGCCTTCTGACGAAACTGCTTTAGGTTTTGCAAAATCAACAGACGGTGGTTCTTCTTTTGCTTCAGCAACAAGAATACTAAGCAATACAAGAGGTATCAGAACTTCTGAAGTTTCAAAAAATCAAAGAGTAAATTCTTTCCCTTCTATGGCTGTTGATATCAGTGGCGGAACTTATAACGGAAATATTTACATAGTATGGACAAATATTGGTGTTCCGGGAATAAATACAGGCACAAACAGAAGTATTTATATGATTAAGTCAACAGACGAAGGAACTAATTGGTCAACTCCGATTAGAGTTAATCAAGGGACTTTCCAAGACGGAAAAGAAGCCTATTTCCCGTGGATCACTTGTGACCCTGAAACAGGAATATTAAGTGTGATTTTTTATGATGACAGAGATGTAAGTTCAACACAAGTTGAAACTTGGGTTGCAAATTCTTATGACGGCGGTGAAACATGGGAAGACTTCAGAGTAAGTGATGTTGCTTTTACTCCTGCACCAATTCCCGGATTAGCAGGCGGTTATATGGGTGATTATCTCGGAATTTCTGCAAGGGGAGGTATGGTTTATCCTGTTTGGCCTGATAACAGAAACGGCTATGTTCAAACATTTGTATCAGCCTTTGAAACAAATAACAGAGCAAAACCAATAGATCTGAATATTGTATTAACAGAAGGAACCGGTCAAATTGATTTGACTTGGAATTATACGGAAGCTAAAATATTACAACATTTTGTTGTTTACAGAGATTATGTTGAAATTGGTACAACTACAGAAACTTCATTTACTGATATGCTTCCCGGTTACGGGATTTATGAATACAGTGTAACAGCTATGCATGATGACGGAGAATCATCTCCGGCAAGGGGAAGTATTCAATGGGGAAATCCGAATATTTCTGTTAGTCCGACATCATTAGTTGAAACATTATTACCGGATCAAACATCAACAAGAATTCTTACAATTAATAATACGGGAGAACTTGATTTGATATATAACATTGAAACTGCAATAACTTCAAAAGGAAAAAGTCCTAAAGCATATTGTACCGCAAGTGGTGGCGGAGATGAATATATCAGCGGTGTAGAATTCGGAAGTATTAATAATACCGGAACCGGAGCTGATGGTTATGCTGATTATACCGCAATGTCAACAAATGTTGATGCAGGAAATACTTATCAAATTACCATTACAAACGGCAATGTATATCCAACTGATGATTTGGGAATATGGATTGATTGGAATCAAGATGAAGACTTTGATGATGCCGGAGAGAATCCTGTTTGTGAAAGTGGAAACGGCGGACAAGGCACTTATGATATTTCGGTTCCTTCAGATGCATCAGGCGGACAAACAAGAATGAGAATCAGAATTAAATGGAGTGGTTCAGATTGTGGTGATCCGTGTGGGTCAACTACTTACGGAGAAGTCGAAGATTATTCAGTTAATGTTAATTCATGGTTGCAAGTTGAAACAATGAACGGAATAGTTTTACCGGGTTCAACTGATTATATTAATGTGAATTTTAATTCAACAGATTTAGCTCTCGGTGATTATTTTGCAACAATTACCATTCACAGTAATGATAGTGATGAACCGACTGTGGATGTTCCGGTAACGCTTCATGTAACAGATGATGCAAGCTTAAATGCGTCTGCCAGTGCCGATGATTATGTTGTATGTGTAGGTTCGTCAACAGTATTGCATGCAAATGCGAGTGGTGGTACAGGATCATATACATATTCATGGACTTCAGTTCCTGCCGGATTTACTTCAACAGAGGAAAACCCGATTGTTTCACCGACAGAATACACAATATACACAGTTGTTGTTGATGACGGAATTAATAATGTTTCAAGTGATGTTGTAATTGAAGTTTTGGATGTTCCGGAGCAAGCAAACACTCCTACAGGAGAAATAAGTTTATGTGAAGATCCTTCAAATACTATATATGAAACAACTGCAGTTTCCGGAGCTGATTCATACATATGGGGTATTTCTCCCGGAAGTGCAGGAACAATATCAGGAACAGGCTTAACCGGAAATGTTGATTGGGCAAGTGATTTTACGAGTGAAGCAACAGTTATAGTAAGTGCTGTTAATTCATGTGGCACAGGAACCCAGTCAGATGCAATTACAGTAACAGTGAATGCATTGCCGGATGTAACTTTAGATCCTTTTACAAATGTAGAAGTAGATGATCCTGCATTTGAATTAACAGGAGGGAATCCGACCGGAGGTGTTTATTCAGGAACAGGAGTAACCGGAGGATATTTTGATCCGGCTGTTGCAGGTGTCGGAACACATACAATTACTTATAATTACACAGACGGAAACAGTTGTTCTGATTTTGCCCAACAAGATATTACTGTTGATGAAGACAGTGGAATTGAAGGATTAATGAATGGTATATCATTTGATCTTTATCCTAACCCCAATAACGGAATTTTATTTATGGATATAAGTTCCGGTCAAAATTATGAACTTACAATTACTGTAATTAATCAGATTGGAGTTGTTGTTAAGGAAGAAAATATTTCAATCGGTGAAAATTCGAATATTCAACTTGATTTGAATGATCTGTCATCAGGAATATACTTCATCAATATTAAAGGCGATATAATTAATGTTACAAGAAAAATAGTTGTTCAAAAATAATTTTGATCAATATATTTAAAAAAGGCGAAATTTTATTTCGCCTTTTTTAAAATTTAATCAATTTAAAAGGAATGTTAAAAAGTTCTGATATGTCTTTTCCTACATCGTAATTATCTTCGTCATTCTTATAATAATACCAATGAATATTTATTTTTTTTCCTGTTTTTACAAAGTGAGTCAGACGCATTATAATTTCAATAATATTTTTATAGGAAACACTGTTTAGTACATCGAATTTAAAGACACAATTCAACTCACATTCAATAGCAGGTATTTCTTTTTCTATCCATTCAAGAACAGATTTATATATATTTGTTATATTATCGGCAAAAGAAGGTCCTGTTATTTCAAAAACACATTCAGACCTTGAAAGAGTTACTGCAGGAGTATTTCGAGTTTCTTCAATTTTCATAATTTATGCTTTATAGTGCAAATATAGATATTTATTATAAAAAAGTAAATTATGTACTAAAAATGGTCATGAAAAGAAAAATCAAGTTATAACCTGCATTATGCACTCATTAAAATTTTGTCGTAATTGAGGCGTCAAACCTTGAAGCTGTCCGTCAGCCGACGGACTGCGAAAGGTTTGTAACGAAAAGTACGGCAAAATTTCAATGTGCCTTTGGTAAAAATTTAAAAAATTCAGTTTTTACATGAAAAAACTGTAAAAGTATGATAATCTGCAAAATAACTGATTTTTTTAAATTTTATGAATAATGCAGGATAAATATTTTGAATATGATATGCTTATATTTACTTTTGGGAAATTTTCAGATAACAAATAATGGTTCATCCTATAAAAAAATTAGTCGGACAAACTGCTGTTTACGGTTTAAGCAGTATTGTCGGGCGATTGCTTAACTATCTGTTAGTACCGTTTATTACAAGAGCTTTTCTTCCTGATATTTACGGTGTTGTAGTTGAATTATATGCATATGTTGGGTTTTTGTTAGTTTTACTTACCTACGGAATGGAAACCGGCTTTTTTCGATTTGCCGAGAAAACAAATAATTCTAATTCTGTTTTTTCAACAGCATTGGCTCCCTTATTTGTTACATCAACTGTTTTTATATTAGCTTTTTCTTTTTTGGCACAACCAATTGCAAACCTAATACAGCATCCTGATAATAAAGAGTATATAATAATATTTGCTTTTATTATCGGTATTGATGCCTTTATATCTCTACCTTTTGCAAAACTTCGACATCAGAATAAGGCTCTGAAATTTGCTGCATTTAAACTGATAGGAATATTTCTCAATATTGTGATTCAACTTTTTTTTGTTGTAATATGTAAAGAAAATTCTGATGAATTTTTGGCTAATTTTCATATCTCGGGATTAAGACATCTTTATAATCCTGAAATAGGAGTGGGGTATATTTTCATTGCAAATCTTATTGCAAGTATTTTTACATTGATACTTTTTATTCCGGGTCTGATTAAAGTTAAATACTCTTTCTCGAAGCCGTTATTAAAGAAGATGTTAGCGTTTTCTGTACCCTTATTGTTTGTTGGTTTGGCAGGTATGGCAAATGAAACAATAGACAGAATTTTATTAAAATACTTGATTGTAGTTCCTCCCGGAATTGATGATCATGCTGAATATGTAATGACACAAGTTGGAATTTACGGAGGTGTTTTTAAGATTTCGATTTTGATGACATTGTTTACTCAAGCTTTTCGTTATGCTGCTGAACCTTTCTTCTTTGCTCAAGAAAAAGAAGTTGGAGCAAAGAAAGTATACGCAGATGTAATGAAATATTTCATAATTTTCGGGCTTATTATTTTTCTCGGAGTAATATTATTTATTGACATCTTTAAATTTTTTGTCGGAAAAGAATATTGGGAAGGATTGTATATTATCCCGATTTTATTGGCTGCTAATTTATTATTCGGGGTTGTTTACAATTTATCATTTTGGTATAAATTAACCGACAAAACAAAATACGGGGCTTATATTGCCGGTATCGGAGCCTTAATTACTATTTTATTCAATATTATATTAATTCCGAAAATCGGTTATCTTGGTTCTGCTTGGGGACATTTGGCATGTTATTTTACAATGATGATTATTTCTTTCTTTTTAGGAAGAAAATATTACAGAATAAATTATCCTTTAAAAGATATTTTTATTTATGTATCATTAGCACTAATGATTTATTTCGGAAGTTTATTTGTCGGGGTTGACGGGATTACTAAATATTTAATAAATACAGGGTTGATAATAGGATTTATTAGTATAGTTATATTTAAAGAAAAATTGCATTTGAAAATATTAAAAAACTAAATTGTTTTAGTGTTTTACTGTCGCCTACTTTTCACTGTCAACAAAATACATATCAATTTCGCCTTTGTTTTTTGCTTCAATTTTTCCCCGGTAGGTACAATTGAATTTGTTTTTTATTAATTTATAGGTATAACCCGAAATGTTAATTTTACCGGGTTCGCCGGATGATTCCATTCTGGCTGCAATATTTACTGTATCGCCCCAAATATCATATGCATATTTTTTTATACCGACAACACCGGCAACAACTTTTCCGGAATGAAGACCGATTCTGATCTCGAAACCGGTTTTGTTTTCCTTCTCACATCGTTCTTTGTATTCAAGCATAAAATTACGAATATCTATAGCAGCCTTCACAGCCTCACCGGCATTCATCTTGTATTCTTTGGGCAGGCCGGCAGCACACATGTATGCATCACCAATAGTTTTTATTTTTTCAATTCGGTATTTACTGATTATCTTATCAAATTCTTTAAAACAATAATCTATTTCATTCACCAATTCTGTTGGTGTTAATTTTTCGGCAACCATTGTAAACCCCTTGAAATCAGTGAATAGTACAGTTACTATGTCGTAGTTTCTGGGTACTACCTTATTGTTCAGTTTTAGTTCTTCAGCTGTTTCTTTAGGTAGAATATTCAGCAATAATTCTTCGGTTTTATCTTTTTCTTCTTGCAGTTCAATGGTACGTTCGCGAATTTTCTTTTCAAGTATCTTGTTTTTTCTTTTTAATCGGAGACGACTTAAATAAAATAATAATAAAAGCAATATTAATGTTCCCCCGCCTACAATGTAGTAAAAAGTTTTTGTTTGCCAGAAGGGTTTCAATATAGTAAACGACAGGATTTGGTCGTTACTTAATTGACCTAAAATATTTTTTGCACCAACTATTAGGGTATAACTTCCCGGCGGAATAAATGACAGCTCAATGACAGGATTTTTTGACCAATTTGACCACTTTTCATAATTCGGCAAACCTTTAACTTTAAATCTGTATTGCGTTTCTTCGGGATTGAGGCGGAAAGGGGCAGAGAGTTCAATTTTAAGGGCATTGCGCTTATATTCAAAAACCGGATTATCAAAAACATACAAACTGTCAAGTTTATCTGAAACCTTTGAAATATGTACATTAAAATCATATTCGTTTCTGTTGGTTGTATCGGCCAAAATTTTAATAAGTTCCTTTTTTCCGTTGATTAACCAAGTATTTGCATCTTTGTCGATATATAACTTCCTGATTTTATTAAACAGGTTCAAATATTTCTTATTTTTAATGTTTTGTGAAGAATCAACAGAAATCCAAAAATTATCCTCATATACCCATGTGTTGGTATTGCTTTTAATAAATCTGAAATTCCGCAGAGCAAAGTCTTTTTTGCTTTTATAATCAGCCGAATTGGTTTTGCTGTTGTAAATAAAAATACCTGCCGATTGTATAAAAACAACTTCACCGTTTAGTAATTGTACGTTTAGAGCTTCGTTTACTTTTTTAGGAAACTTTATCTCAACAGGTTGGGCATATGCTAAAAGCGAATTTTTTCGTGCAAAAAAAGCTTTTCCGTCAGTGCCGAAAATTATATTTCCGTTATTGTCCTGTACTATTGAATATGCTGATTGTGCCAAGTTTTCAAACAACTTTGTTTTTCCCCATGTACTTTCGTTGTTGACAGAATCAACAGTATAACTTAATAATTGAATGCCTTTTAATGAAGCTGCGTATAAAACGCTTGTATCCTTTTCTGCCCAAAGTGAATTTATATAAATATCCTTAACTAAAGGTTGAGCAAGCGAATCGGTAATTTCATAAAGTCCGAAATCCGAAATAGCTAAAACTTTTCCTTCAAATTCATAAAGTTGCTTACATTTATCAGTAAGATTAATAACAGGAACAAATTTATATCCTAACGATTGAGTAATATACGTCATTTTGGGGACAAACATGTATCCGTATTTTGCTTTTTCCTTTACTATGATTTCTTTTTCCTTTAAATTTGTTATTTCTTTCAAAATATAAACGCCGTTATTTGATGCAGCATATATGCTTTTCTCTTTAATAATTACATCATTAATATTTCCGTAAATTCCCGGATATGATGAATAATTCTTGATATTTAAATTAAGATCGCAACTGCTGAGTCCGTATTCATGAGCAATCCAGAGTGAATTATTTTTATCGATAGTTATTGCATAAATTTCGTCATCGGGCAAACCGGTTATATAATTAATATTGTATTTTATTTTGCCGTAAATTTTATCAATTATTACACATCCGCCTGTAAGTGTGCTTAATACAAAATATTCTTTAGAGAAATCAAGACCATTCCACAGGATATTTTCTTTTAAGAAATTTCTTACTTCTGTTTTGCTCGAAAATTGTTTAAATATTTTGCCGTTAAAAAGATAAAGCTTGTTATCATTAGTCCCTATAAGGGTATTTACATTATTGAAGGTGGTATAAAACAAGATTTTGGTGTTTTTGAACTTTTTCCCGTCCTTATGCAGGATGAGTGAATTGTCTTCTAATTTACATACTCCTTTGTTTTTGACATTGATATAAATATTGTTTTTTCTGATCAGAATACCGCTGTATTCAACTCCGGCTTCATTTTTTAATTTTTTAATATTTGAAAGGTCTTTTTTATTTACAATAAAAATGCTTTTGTTGCTGTAAAAAAACACTTCTTCTTCTGTTACAATTATTTGGCTGAACACGTCTGTTATTCCTTCTGACTGCTTTAATTGAACATATTTATAAATACCCAAAGTATCTGTGAAGATATAGCCGAATTCGTTTTTAAGACCGGTATAAATTATTTGAGATGTTGAATCGGATTTTACAGTTAAAACATTTGACGGTATATTTTGAACTCTGTTCCAAGAAGTACCGTTGAATATGGCGACTCCTTTTCTGCTTGCTAACAGAACCGATGAGTTATTATCAAATGCTATGCTTTTTATTTTATTATCTGCATAGAGTTCGTTTATTTCGTAATGGCTGAGATAAAAATGACCTTCTTGCGAAAGAGCAATTGAGTTTATTAGCAAAAGAACAGTCAGGAGAATAAGATGATTTTTGTTCATTGGAGATAAAATTATATTTTGCCGGAAAGATAATAATTTTGCAGCGAAATATAAAATGAAATTTTTATGAGATATATATCATGTGTCTTTGTGATTAAATTCATTAGAGTTATATATTTTGCGGTCATTTTTTCTGTATTTTTGAAAAAAAAAATGTATATTCCCGGTGATTGTAAAAATTGTGAAATTATGTCTTCTGCTGCGAAGGCTTTGAATGTTTCTGAGTTAGAAAATTTAGAACAAAATTGTGTGAATGTTAAATATGTTAAAGGAGATACGATTTTTAAACAAGGTATTTTTTCGTCAAACATAGTATATTTAACCGCCGGGGTTGCAATGATTCGAATTGAAGAAGATGATAAAGAGCAGATTATTAAGTTTGTTAAGGCTCCTGCATATATTGGAATTCCTACTACTTTTAAAGAAAGAATAAATCAATATTCAGCCACTGTAATTTCTGATGCATCTTTATGTATTATTAATACAAACATATTTAAAAATTTCATATTCAATAACGGGAAATTTGCTTATGAAATAATTATTGATCTGTGCAAAAATGAATTGGAACTGTTTAATCAATATGTAAGTAAAACTCAAAAAAATATAAACGGCAGACTTGCAGACACTTTACTTTTTTTTGCGAATGACATTTTTGAATCCGATAAGTTTACAATTCCGGTTTCAAGAGCTGATTTGGGAAATTATATTCATGCAACAAAGGAAAGTATCAGTCGTACATTTTCTGAATTTGCAGAGGAAAATATTATTAAACTTTCCGGTAAAAAAATTTCAATTTTAAATAAAGAAAGATTGAAAGAAATTAGTGCTTTTTGTTAATTTTGTAAAAAAAATGTTTGACAACCCAAGTTGTATAAATTGTGTTTTTAAATCTCCTGCTACAAAATTTTTATCTGATAATGAGATTATTCAATTAGAACAGAATTGTGCTGTGGCTGAATTGAAACCCGGAGAAAAAATTTTCAAGCAAGGTGTTTTTTCTTCAAATATTATTTATTTAAAAAAGGGAATAGTAAAATTACATATTGAAGGACCATATAAAGAACAGATATTAAAAATAACAAAAGGTCCGACTTACCTTGGTATTCCAACAACTTTTGACGAGAAATATTATCGATATTCAGCTACTACTGTAGAAGAAACCGGTGTATGTTTTATTAATATTGAAACCTTTAGAAAGTTTGTACAAGAAAACGGAAAATTTGCATATGAAATTATCATTGAATTATGTAAAAGTGAAATTAGTTTATTTAAAAAATGTATCAACAGATCTCAAAAAAATGCAAGAGGTCGTATTGCTGATGCTTTACTTTTTTTAAAAGAAGAAATATATGAAGAAAGTTCTTTCAGACTACCTTTAACTCGCAATGAACTAGGAGACTATGTTAATACAACAAGGGAAAGCGTCAGTCGAATATTAAATGAATTTCATAATGAAAAAATTATAAAAGTAACCGGCAGAGATATTTCGATTTTAAATGAAAAACTGCTTAATATAATAAGTAAGACCGGATAAAATTTTCAGTACAGAATATTAAAAGTCGAAGTTTATTGAATAATATAACCAACCGGTTTCAATTCTATGACTTTATTATCCGGTCTTAATATCTTAATATTTGTAATGAATAATTGAGAACCGGATTCCAGTTTTCTGATAAAATCTATCTGCCGGAACGTGAATGATTTACTTTCGGATGTTTTGCCGTTAATGCCGGAAAATGTATTTGAAATAGTAAATCCTATGATTTTATAAGGTTTAGCATTAGGTATATTTGATATTATCAAACTTAATTCCTTAATATTTATTAATTCTGATTTGTGAATAAGGCCCCCGGTATTTCCGTTAATACTTATCAACGGATACGGAAGTTCTTTTACTTTAAATGTTTTTGATATTTCTTCTTTAATTGTTCCGAGACTGTCAATTGTTTGAGCAGTAATTTTTACAGTACCGACAGAATCCGGATTTATGGTGTACTTGCCGCTTTGTCCTGAAACAGTACCTTGACTTGCCGTAACATGAACACTGCAACCGGGTTCTTCAGTATATGCTATAAATAAAGGATTATCAATTCCTATGTATAATATTTCGGGTATGTTACTTTCTTCAAAAACCGTGGAATCGTTAACTACCATAGAAAGAATACCGGCTGCACAACCGGCTTTGCCTTCAATAAATGACATATATACTTGATATGTATCTGTTTTATCACAATAAAAATCAAAAGAATTATTATAACTTAACGATTCAAAGTTATAAGTACTGCCCATTAGTTTTCCTTTTCTGAATAATTGCAGAATAACTTTGCCGTCATACTCTCTTGCATTAACTACATTAAAGCGGTATGTAGTGCTGTCTTTTAAGAATGCAGAATATTTTGCAACTTTTGCCGGACGATTGGCTTTTCCTTTTTTGAACTTTACTTTATATTCTTTTAAAAATATTGCATCCGAGCCGCTTTCAAAGATTGCTTTTTTTATTAAAGTATCATTGCATTGTCCTTTAGACATATGAGTGCCGAAAATATTCAGCATCATAAATATTGGAAAAACGATAAATATATTTGTTTTCATTGTTTTCATTGTTTCATTGTTCTATTGTTACATTGTTCTACTGTTTCATTGTTTCAATCTTTCATTCAATCTAATTCAATCTGTTCAATCCGTTCAATCAGCGTCCTGCTTTTTTATAATTAATTTTTGCTTTGATCATTACGTTAAATCGTTTTTTATCTATTTGAAACCATTTTCTTGACAAAGAATAATGCCAAGTATTATTTTTGTTCTTTTTATTATAACAGATTCTTTGACCGTAATTAAGGTTTTCTGTATTTCTTGGGACATCTTCCGGAGATAAGTTTTCAAAGTCGGAATCTTCAAAATAGAAATTGTAATCATTCGGAAAAACACCTCCCATTGAAATGAACATACCTGCTTCAGGAATAAAAATATTATAGTCGGAAATATTTACAGAATACCGGGATTTTTTTGAATCGGGTTTTACAACTAAAATATCTTTCAGAATATCTTTGCCCGGCCTGTTTGTTGAATCTTTTTCGTAAATTCTTATTCTGAAAGGAGCTTCAATATTACCTTTTGAAGAAAGTTTAAAATGTAATTCCGTTAATTTTCCGTTAATTTTCTTTTTGTTTTCAATAAACAATGCAACTTCTTGGCCGTGAGTATCAAGATATAAGGCTCCTATATGTGTAAAACCGCCGTTTCCGAGAAAAATTTCTGAATAATCAGATGCTTTTATATTTACTTTAGGAATAGGATATGCTTTTTTAAGTAAGCTGATTTTAATTGCATTCTTTCCAATAATTTTATTAATCGGAATTTTTTTGGATTTATAACTTAATGAAATAAATTTAAGAGTATCAGAAGAATTTGTGTTTAATTCTAATTCAAACCTGCCGTTATAATC
>JAUVIG010000416.1 GCA_030592825.1 Chlorobiota bacterium
AATAGCCGTAGCTATTTCAAAAAATTTTAACGAAGTCAGATTGTTTATTATATTTGTTCCCAAAGGGTTTTCAGAATTTTCCATATACTTCTTGAAATTTTCTTGCATTATCCCGATAGTGCTTCATAAATTTCAATCGTCTATAAAAAACTCTGAAAATCTTGACGCAAATTAATTATTAGAGGTTACCATAAAATATCAAACTTCAAATATAGTTTAATATCTAAATTATTTTGTTTAAAGTGTAAATAATTCTTATCTTGCTGAATATATTCATAATAAAACGTAAAAAATGAAAGGATTCGTATGTCTTGAAAAGCAAGAAAAATTAATACCGTTTATTTTTGGAGATATTAAACTTAAGGAATTAGTTTTAACGGATATGAACCCGTTCCCGGGATATTATTCAGAAACACCGGGAGATACGGACGGTTTAAAGCCAAAATTTGTATTTGTTGCAATGAAACAAGGTGAAGGATGTTATGAGGATGAAGTTTTGAGAGCTACATGTTCAATAAAACAAAAATTAGATTTTGATTTTGATGCAAATTACGGAAGATTTCTAATTTTTAATACTATGAAACCGTGTATAAGATTTAAAGTTGAAGACTATGCAAACGTTCCTGAAATTATTGAGAATTTTAAGAATGAAGGAATAAAATTTGAATCGGCTAAAAAAGTTACACCTTATGAAAGCAACATTAAGATCAGAAAATATTTGACTTTTAAAAAAATTGAAGAAGATATATATACAGCGGATGATGCTAACCATTATTATTTAAAAATTCCGAAACATTTAAAATGGAAAGATTTTGTTGACTTAATTTTATCTGTCAGAGGTTCAGGTGATTTTGGAGTTTTTGATGCCGCACAAACTTCTTTATATCTTAAAGATGAAATTATTGAGTTTGTCAGAATTTATACTAAATCTTTTAAAAATGAAGACTTTATAATTCTGAAAGAAGAGCTGTTAAAAAGACTATAGGTTACCTATAGTGTCAAATCAAGTGTGAAATTTCGTATAAGTTGAAGTTTTTTTTTCTTTTTATAATTATTTGTAAGGAGGTCGGAAATTTGTTTCGACCTCCTTTTCATTGATAATGCTGTATGTTTTCCGTAAAAAACCGACAGAACCAAAAATGTTAATAACTTTTTGACTATAACCCTTTTCATATTATACATTTTTTGTAATTTAGCTGATTGTAAATTATTTAAGTGAAAATTAATAAAATGAATAAGATCAAATTGAATCAAATTGGAAAAATTACGGCAGCATTTATCATTTTTATTTTAAGCTCTTCTAATACAGGTCAATACATGAAAAGTCTTTATGACTTCGGAGAGTTTAAAAGCAAATCGTATTATACATCTTTATTCAGTAAATCTGAGATTGTTGAATTAACTGATGCTGATGATTTACATATTAAAGGTAAATCTTATATGATAAAAGCAGAAAAATCATTCAGAAAGGCAGACGGTTATTATAAGATTGATGAAAACTACGGAGGGAAAACAAAAAGTAAAGCTTTACGCTATGAAAAAAAAGGTGTAAAATATGCTCTCAAAGCCTATAATTATTATTTTCAAGCTACTGAAAAGAAATTCAGAGTTTATTCAAATCGTTTGAGCAAGATGGATAATGATAACAGCAAACGACATTTAAAAGCTGAAGAATTATCAATTGATGCACGATCTTACTACATGACAGGTATTGAGATTATTCAAGATGCCGGAAAATTAAAGGGGAAGGAAAAAGTTGATACATACGAAAAAGCATATAAAGAGCAGATTAAGGCTTTAAAACACCAAGAAATTGCTTTTATGATCTTTATGAAAGACCCTGAAGTTAAGTATGACAAAAATAAAGATGAAATTATTACCGGTAATGAAAATTATGATGTTGTTGAAAATAACGAAAACAATACAAATACGGACATTGAGAATGACTACGAACCCGGAAAAGATCCTAATATCTACATTTCCAAAGAAGAATCTATTGTTGAAAAATTAACAATCAGTCATTCCGATAAAATGTTGTTGGATGATGCTCGTGATAAAAGGGGATATGCCGACATTTTAATGAAAGAAACAGATAACGATTATACCAAAATTGATAATATTCGAAAAGAAGCAGAAACTTCAGATGATGAATATGAACGCAATTTAAAACATAAAATGGCATCAGGACTTGAAAAAGTTTTATTCGACAAAATGATTAAAGCTGCAAATTTATATTTTGAAGCTGATAAAATGAAATACGGAGTATATCTAAAATATCTGCCGGCAGCAAGAAATACGGAAGGTTTTGAACAAGGACAAAAATTTGAAGATAATGCGGCAAAACTTCATTTCAAGGCACTTAAATTATACAATAAAGCAAATTTTTACAGTGATCATAAATCAAATAAGTACATTCAATTAATGAATGCCGTACAAACTGAATTGACAGCTATTCAGGAGCAAGAAAATGCATATTCGGTTTATTTTAAACTTGATGTTATACCGGTGGAAGAAAATTTTGAAGTTGTTGATAATGCTAATGCTAATAATGAATCCGGGAAAACTAATGATAACAATTCCGGCAACTCTAATAAATTGACTTATAATTATTTAGGTTCATTTGTTTATTCCAAACATTATCCTGAGCCAAAACCGATTGTTCATAAATCGGGAATAATATTTAAGGTTCAAATAGGTCTTTTTAAAAACTTACTGCCTTTGAAACATTACGGTAAATATTCTCCGATCAGTTACGATACATATAAAAATAACCCATATATGAGATTTATGTTAGGAGAATACAGAAGTTATAAATCTGCAGAGTATGTATTGAATAAATTGAAAGAAAAAGGCATGACAGATCCGTTTATTGTTTCTTATGAAAACGGAAAACGGAAAACTGCAAACTACGGTATATCCAAAATTATTCGAGATGAAGAATTTGAAAAAATTGAAGCAAGAGAAATGTCTTATTTAACAGGTGAAGCTGTTGATTTTTCAAATGATAATAATATTGATTTTACAAAAATAGCAGAAACATCTTCCGTCAACGGACTTGTTTATTATGTACAATTAGGCAGTTTCTCAATTAAAAAAAACAGAGATGATTTTAAGAACATTCAAGAATTATACGCAGATCATTCAACTGCTGTATTTAAATATTTAAGCGGAATTTATTCATCTTATTCCGAAGCCAAAAAAGAAGCCGTGAAATTAACCGCAAGCGGTTATAATGAAGCCTTTGTTACTGCTTATAATAACGGAAGCAAGATATCGTTAAGTGATGCCGGCAAATTGGCAAATAACGAGAATAATAATATAAAAACTAACAAACCTGATATTTATTTCTCGGTTCAAATAGGAGTTTTTTCACATAAACTTAATGATGAAGATTTAAATAAATTTAAACCTGTTCCCGAAAAATATAAAATAATCTCAAAAGAAAAAGGAAACGGATTATTCATTTACTATATAGGAGAATATAAAACATATAATGAAGCTTCAGTTGTTAAAAAGGATATTAAAAGTATGGGGCAAGACGGATTTGTAATTGCATTCAAAAGCGGTGAAAAAATCAGTGCAAAACAAGCTGTTGAATTATTAAAAAATAAATAAATATTTTTACAGATAAAGATATGAAAGATCAACAAAAAACGCAAAGAAACGAAAAAGAAACTACTGATGTAAAAGATTCATCAGGAAAGTTTTTAATACTGCATAACGATGAGTATCATACATTTGATTATGTTATTGATGCTCTTATTTCAGTTTGTAATCATGAGGTTGAACAAGCTGTTCAATGCACTTATTTAGTTCA
>JAUVIG010000542.1 GCA_030592825.1 Chlorobiota bacterium
ATAACCTCCGGAAAGGTTACATGTACATGTCAAGAGATTATTTTATTTTAAAAACCGTTTCGATATGTGTTCACAAAAATGCGATCCCTGAAGAAATACTTTCAAAAATTAAATTAGTTCAAAATTAAAGTATTCGTCTGACCACATGGAGTAGTCAGACGAATTACTTTATTTTTTTTAAACTTTAAATTTGTTTTTAAAGTGTTCCGTTCTGTTTGGACTCTGAGCATCAACAACAGCAATTGCAGCCATGTTAACAATTTCTCTTACCGATGCTCCCAATTGAACAATGTGATCGGCTCTTTTAATTCCGCACAGAATAGGACCCAAAACTTCTGCTCCTCCAATTTCTTGCATCATTTTATAGGCGATATTTCCCGAACTCAAATTGGGAAAGATCAATGTATTTACTTTTAAACCTTTAATTTTAGAAAATGGAAAATGTTTATCACGAAGATCGGTATTTAAAGCAAAATTTGCTTGCATTTCGCCGTCAACAATAATTTCAGGATGTTCTTTATGTAATATTTCAACTGCTTTTTTAACTCTTTCCGGGCTTCCGCTTTTTGATGACCCGAAATTTGAATAAGACAATATTGAAATAACAGGTTGTTCACCAAGCTGTTTAATGGCTCCGGCAACTGTTAAAGTTGTATCAACCAGTGTTTGGGCATCAGGTCTTATGTTCACGGTCGTGTCGGCAAAGAATAAACGTCTTTGCTTTGTTCTCACAACATACATACCGGCAATATGATCTATAGTATCTGTACATCGTATCACTTCCAATATAGGACCTAATACCTCAGAATATTTAGTAGCAAATCCTCCAATAAATGCATCTGCTTCTCCTTGTTCAATCATCATTGCACCGAAATAGTTTCTGTTATGCATCTTTTCATATGCATCTTTATATCTGACACCTTTTCGGCTTCTTTTTTCAAAAAAGAATTTGGCATATTTTTGTCTTCTTGCACTTTCATCATGAGAATACGGATCAATTATAGTTGCATGTCCGTTAAGATCTTCTAATTGATATTCAGAAATGATCTCTTGTATTTTTTCCTTTCTTCCCAATAAAATTGGTTCTGCAAAACCTTCATGAATGCATACTTCTGCTGCTCTTAATACATTGTAATTATCGGCATCTGCAAAAACCACTTTTTTAGGATTGTTTTTTGCTTGTATATAAATACGTCTGATCAATTTATTTCCGGCACCAATTCTTTCAATCAACTCTTCTTCATATTTTTCAAAATCTTCAATAGGTTTTCGTGCAACACCGGAATCCATGGCTGCTTTGGCAACAGCTGCAGATACTTTGGTTATTAATCTCGGATCAAGCGGTTTCGGTATAAAATATTCTTTGCCGTAAACCAAATGTTTTGTATTATATGCATTACTGACTTCTTCCGGGACATCTTCTCTGGCCAGTTCTGCAAGGGCATGTACTGCCGCAATTTTCATCTCTTCATTTATGGCTTTTGCTCTGACATCTAATGCTCCTCTGAAAATAAATGGGAATCCCAAAACATTATTGACTTGATT
Source organism: Chlorobiota bacterium (assembly GCA_030592825.1). Taxonomy (GTDB): domain Bacteria; phylum Bacteroidota; class Bacteroidia; order Bacteroidales; family JAADGE01; genus JAADGE01. The sequence continues at coordinate 1,546 of JAUVIG010000542.1, forward strand.
CGGATAGTCAGACCGACCGGTTGCTAACAATATATCTTCTCTGGAAGCTTTTGCATCTTCATAGCTGATCTCCGGATCCGGGTTAGCCATTGCGAAAACAATCGGATTTTTTGCCATTGATTTTACCATATCTTTTGTTACGGTATCTTTAACTGATAAACCTAAGAAAAGATCCGCGCCTTTCATGGCTTCTTCAAGTGTATTTATCTTACGATTGGTGATAAATCGCTTTTTGTACTCATTAAGATCATTTCTGTTTTTATTGATAACTCCTTTGCTGTCACACATTACAACATTTTTCATTTCTACACCCATAGAAGTGATCAAATTAGTACATGCCATTGCTGATGCTCCGGCACCACTTATAACCATTTTAATATCTTTAAGTTTTTTATTAACTAATTGAACAGCATTTACTATTCCGGCTGCTGCTATAATTGCAGTTCCGTGTTGGTCATCATGCATTACCGGAATATCCAGCTCTTCTTTCACTCTTCTTTCAATTTCAAAGCATTCGGGAGCTTTTATATCTTCTAAATTTATACCTCCGAATGTAGGAGCCATGATCTTTACTGTTTCAATAAATTTGTCAATATCTTCTGTATCAAGCTCTATGTCAAATACATCAATATCAGAAAAGATTTTAAATAATAGACCTTTACCTTCCATAACAGGTTTTCCGGCAAGCGCTCCCAGGTTTCCTAAACCCAAAACAGCTGTTCCGTTTGATATAACCGCTACCAGATTTCCTTTTGCCGTATATAAATAGGCATCATCCTTATTTTTTTCAATTTCAAGACAAGGTTCTGCAACACCGGGAGTATAGGCTAATGCCAGATCTCTTTGTGTAGCATATGGTGTTGTGGGTACAACTTCAATTTTACCCGGACGATTTTCCGAATGGTATTTTAATGCATCTTCTTTTGTTATTTTAGCCATAATTATTTTTTTTAATGCAAAAGTAATTCATTTTATAGTTTCATAAGTATTTTAATGTATGTTTATGGACATTATTTTTTTTTTTAAAATAATTAAGATAAAAATTTTGTCGGAAAAAATAATTGATATACATTTGTATCCGCTTTTGAGGGCGATTAGCTCAGTTGGTTCAGATCATCCCGAATTTACTTCGGGAGGTTCACAAGTTCAAAAGAAGATTTATAAAAATAATGGGCGATTAGCTCAGTTGTTTCAGATCATCCCGAATTTACTTCGGGAGGTTCACAAGTTCTAAAGAAGATTATAAAAATAATGGGCGATAAGCTCAGTTGGTTCAGATCATCCCGAATGTACATAGGGAGGTTCTCAAGTTCTAAAGAAGATTAT
>JAUVIG010000222.1 GCA_030592825.1 Chlorobiota bacterium
ATCAATAATTGCTTTTTCAAGGGTTGCAAATTTAATTGTCCATTTTCCGAAATTCCTTTCTTCATAACCGAATATCAACTCGGGCCGCATGGTTTGATATGTGAATGTGCCGAATTTGTTTTCAAAACGGGAGGTTTTCAGACTGCTTATTGATGTTATTTGTGAAACTCCCTCCGGGATTATTCCGTAATAATGAAGTACATAATGCAAACTGATATACGAAGGTGAATAGATGCGGTTTGCTATATAAAAATCAAACCCGGCAACATTAAAGTATTCCGGAAACGAATAAAACCCATTCCTGAGTTTGATTATATATCCTTTTTTTGCCCACCTTACAAAATTTGCTCTTTCAAAGTCAGGTTTCAGTGAAAACACTTGGTGATTACTGAAACAACCAAGGTCAAACATTTTTTCTTTGAATTCAATAAACAACATACGTTTCTGATTGTTGACAAAGATAACAACAAAAAGAAATAATGTCAAATAAAACCGAATTAATTATTTCTATCCTTGTTTACAATTCTAATTGTAATCGGAACAGGCTCTACGGTGGTGTTTTGTGTGACCGTAAAGTCAAATCTGTTGAATTTCAAGGTTTTTTACTCTTAATCTCCAAAAGAAAAAGCTGAAATAAAAACAAAATACTTGAGTTATAAAAAGATATAATAAAAAAAACAAGCTCTAATGAGCCTGCTTTCAGGAATTATGAAAAACTCTTGTGTTGTTTTAGTCGATAACTTCTGTTGCAATGAATTCTACTTTTGTTGAGTAAGAACCTTTTTTTAAGTTTTGTTCGAAGATGCTTTCTGCATTCATGTCGCCTTCTTTTGTTCCCATTTCCCAGTAAATGCTGAATGTATTATCAACACCGTCGCCTGCGTTTGAATTGCTTCCGTCATAGTCTAAAAGTATAACTTCACTTAAAGATAATGCTTTTGGGTCTGATGATGCATTGTTTACAATCGGGTTAGAACCTGTGAACTCAACACTTACTCCGGCATTATCCAAAGGCATGGCAGTAGTTCCGTCAAAATGTAAAAAATCTCCTTGTGCTTTGTATCCTAATTTCCAGTTTGCAGTGGATGATACACTTCCTTCTGATTCGTAAGAACCTTGATAATCGCCTAATCCGTTTTTGTACTCATTAAGAGTTGTAAAATCAAAAGTGATTCCGGCAGTTTCCATACTTAAAGAAAGAGTTGTGTTTAAGTTAGCTGTTAATGTGATAACTTCTGAATCTTGAACTTGTGCAAAAGAATTGTTACCTAATCCGATTACGAATGCTGCTGCGAGTAAAATTGTTGCTAATTTTTTCATTTTTTCTAATTTTTAAAGATTTATAATTTATTTGTTCGCTGTTAGTATTCAAATTAAATGCCAAAGCGTGTAACATGCTTTTATACTGCCCGTTACAAGCGTTTTATTGATTTCTGTTTCAGTAATATCTTTTCAAAAACGAAGAGTAAATCCTGTTATTTTTTCAACAAAGACACTTACCGGTCTTATTAATATATAATTGAGAGCAATTTTCAAAACTGAACAGTAATTACTTAAATGAAGAGTTGCATTATACAATACTTATCCGGAAGAGTGTATAATAAACGTCATATATAATTGCGGTTATTGCATAAAACAGCATCGCAGTTGGAAAAGATAGTTGCAAGTTGCGGGTTACGAGTTTTTCAGCACGAATTAATTTTACAGGCACTTGCAACCCGCAACTCGCAACAAAAAATTCAATAAGGAAGAAAACTCAATAAATTTGTACGATAAATTGAGTAAACTTCCATTTATTAAGGAAATTGAAATAATGATCTAATTTTTTACCTCATTATCATCTGCAATTTCATCTGATTTTTCATCAGAATCAACTTCATTATTTTGCTTCTCAACATATCTTTTATATGAATCTTCTCCTTCATCTTTCCAATATTTATCATAATATCTCCATTTTGAGAAGCCGGTCTTGAATCTTTTTGTTCCTATATGCCTGCTTGATCTTTTATCTCTGTCAGGTTTAGGATGTTTGGGATGTCCTCCGAAACCTCCGAATAAAAGCTTTGCCAAAATAATAATTCCTACAGCTTGCCAATAACTGATCTCTGTCAACCCAAAAATCAACGGCATCAGCCAATTCCACAACAGCATTATAACATAGCCGAATAAAAATGCAAATCCGACTGCCGCAACAATTCCTAAAACTACCCATCCTGCAATGATTCCTACTCGTTTTGTTCTCGCTTTATGTTTAAAATATGATCTTTCCATAATTTCTATTTTTTTAATTGTTTAGTTAATAAAGATAGTGCCCTGTGGTGTCTCGAAAGCAAAGTTCCGACAGGCACATTCGTCTCATCGGAAAGTTCTTGATAAGTATAAGTTTCAAAATCAACAGCAATTATAATCTCCCGGTAATCCGGTTTTAAGTCTGAAATTGCCTTCATTAATTCCTTTTTCATTTTTTCAGTATACTCATTATCTGTCTTTCCGTAGAACAGTTCTGCAAAATCATTGATCACAGCTTCAAAATGGCCTGCTTCATCAGATTCATAATAGTTCATACTTTTTTTAGTTCTGAATGTATCAATGATCTTATTTTTGATTGAATGATAAACAAATGCCGGAACATTATTTATAGGTGAAGAATAATTAGTTCGTGATAACATTTTTAATGCAACATCCTGAATTATATCATCAGCATTTCTGTCAGCGGCATCATCAATTCTTGAACGAATATATGCTCGCATAGCATTGTATTCTTCCTTAAAAAAATTCTTAATCTTATTTTTATTCTCAATTTCTGTTGTCATTTCAAATATTATCGATCAAATCTTTTCTTCAACTGTTAAGACGAAAATTTCCAAAATTATTGCATTTTTAAAATATCTTTTTTTCTTCAATGTTATCTTTTTAATTTCGCACTCTGTCAATAATAAACAATATTTAAAAATAATGAAAATGAAAATCAATTTAATTTTAACAATATTAATATCAAGTATTCTTTGGTCTTGTAAAACTGATATTGAAACTGAACCTATTGTAGTTGATTTTGAAATGACTTTAACAGGCGAAGCTCCTAATGCTGAACTTACTTTAATCAACAACTCGCAAAACGGCACTTCTTATATGTGGCTATTCAGCGAAGGTGCAGAAATTGAAGTTTCTACTGAAAAAAATCCCGGAAAGATAAATGTTGATAAAGTTGGAGAATTAACTGTTATTCTTAATGTTATTAATGATACAGAAGAAAAATATGAAGAAAAATCTGTGAGTGTGTTTGGATACAATCCTATATATTCATACACTGATATTGAATTTTCACATAATCCTGCAATAGGAAGATTTTTTTCTACTGAAACAGGTCAAATGTATCCGGATCATAAAGTGGATAATAATAATGGTCCCTTAATAGATTTGGCATTTGTCAGCATTGACAATTCTATGTATTATTTTGATAGTCCTGATGAAGAGGAATTTAATATTCCGGAAGCCACACACACCTTAGTTATGAATTATGATAATACAGAACTGAGTATTCTCGGTTTCGATTCAATAACAGATGATCGAATACTGAAAAACCTTTATATTTATGATGATGATAACAGTTTCGGAAATTCTGTGATCCCTCATATCATTCTTTTTCAGAATGATGACGGGAAAAAAGGAGCTATAAAAACAAAAAATGTTAACAGTAGCAGGCTGTTAGTTGATATAAAAGTTCAAAAATATTAATTAAAATTTTACAATTCAACCATATTTAAACTGTTACTATTATCATAACATACTATTTGTTGAAAAAAATTTAAGAGTATATATTTAATGTATCTTTTTTATCCTATTTTTATTGATTATTTTTGAGTTATGGATATTATTGACGTAAAAAATACAGTTATACAAATCTTTACAGAATATCTTGATGATAAAGGACAAAGGAAAACCCCTGAAAGATTTGCAATATTAGAAGAAATATATTCACAAGAAGGACACTTTGATATTGATACTTTATATATATCAATGAAAAATAAAAATTACAGAGTAAGCAGAGCAACAATATATAATACAATAGACTTACTTCTTGAAAGCAATTTAGTTATCAAACATCAATTTAAAAAAAACACAGCTCAATATGAACGATCATATAAATATAAACAACATGATCATTTGGTTTGTGACAATTGCGGAAAAATCATTGAATTTTGTGATCCTCGAATACAAAATATTCAAAATACCGTCAGCAAACTTATGAAATTTGAAGTAAAATATCATTCACTGTATTTTCACGGACTTTGTGAAAACTGTCAAAAAAAAGAAGATAAATCCATCCAAAAGAAAAGTAAATGAAAATTGATGTATTGTTAGGCCTTCAATGGGGCGATGAAGGTAAAGGAAAAATTGTAGATGTATTAAGCCCTCAATATGATATTATTGCCAGATTTCAAGGCGGACCGAATGCCGGCCACACCCTAATATTTAACAAGCAAAAATATGTGTTGCACTTAATACCTTCCGGAATTTTCAGGGATAATACCATAAATATCATAGGAGACGGTGTTGTGCTTGATCCTGTTATTTTTGCCGAAGAAGTTGAGAAAATTGAATTATCCGGAAGTAATCTAAAAAACAACTTGTTTATTGGCGATAAAACCACCTTGATATTGCCTACACACAGAATATTAGATGCAGCCAACGAAAATGAACTCGGAAAATCAAAGATAGGCTCTACCGGAAAAGGTATCGGCCCGGCATATACCGATAAAATTGCTCGTTATGCATTACGTGTCGGTGATATAAATTCAGCTGATTTTAAAGAGAAATATAAAAAATTAAAACAAAGGCATTTAAACCGTTTAAAAAGTTACGATTTTAATTTTGAATATGAAGAATATGAAGAAAAATGGTTTGAAAGCATAGAAAAATTAAAACAATTCAAATTTATAAATTGCAGCAGATTTTTTAATAATGCTTTAAATGAAGGGAAAAAAATATTAGCTGAAGGAGCTCAAGGAACTTTACTTGATATAAACTCCGGAACATATCCTTTTGTTACATCTTCAACAGTAACCACATCAGGTGTATGTTCAGGATTAGGAATTGCTCCGAACAAAATTGGTGAAGTTTACGGTATTTTTAAAGCATATACTACACGAGTGGGCAGCGGACCTTTTCCAACTGAACTATTTGATGATGAAGGTAAAAAGTTGCAAGAATCAGGACAAGAATTCGGTGCTACTACCGGCAGAGAAAGACGTTGCGGTTGGTTAGATATGATTGCTCTGAAATATGCAATTCAAATTAACGGGGTAACTCAATTAATTATGACTAAAGTTGATGTATTGCAAGGTTTTGACAAATTCAAAGTTTCTGAAAAATATAAAATCCAAGAAGAGGTAATTGATTACTTCCCATATGAGATAACTGATGATTTGGAGCCTGTTTTTTTTGAATTACCGGCATGGGAAAAAAACCTTAAAAATATTAAATCAAAAAATGATTTCCCTAAAGAACTGAAAGACTACATTTCTTATATTGAAAAAGAAACCGGTGTACAAATAACTGTCGTTTCAACCGGACCGGACAGGATAGATACTGTGTTAATAATGAAAAAATGAAATAATAAAAATTAATTATATCTTTGCCGTGTAATTGTTAACCTGCATTTTTTAAAATAAATTGTTTTTTGGTTTTTGCGGGTTACAGTATGATTTTTGATTTTTTTTCATTTTAAAAACTCTGCTTTAACGGCAGAGTTTTTTTATAATAAGATAAACAAGCCTCAAGACAAGACCTGCAAAAAATAAAAATAAAATTTGAAATGCAAGCACGTGTTATTTATTTTGTAAAACTTTACAAAAAAAAGCTAAAATTGTACAATTTAAAAAAATATTATTTATATTTGCGATATTCAATACTTTTTATAAAATATAAATAAGAAAATTACAATTATATGACTTAAATAAAAAAAATTAAAATACTAAAATAATAAGCGTTTAGCTTATTTTCTTGTCTTAGAAATCTACCAATTTTTCTAGCACTTCAAGAAATAAGATTGATGCTCACGCCCTTTGGCGTGGGCTGTTCTTATTTGGAGTGTGGGTTTTGGTAGAACCTCTAAGACAGATAAGTTACAGTTCCCACGCTTTTTTATATTTTTATAAACACTGCTTCGGGAACCGGCAGTACCAAAAAATTATTTAAAATGTACAAAAATTTATTAAAAGTTTTTACGTTTATGCTTGTAATAAGCATTGTGTTCTCGGCATGTAAAAAGGACAATGCCTTAGAGGAAAAAGCAGTTGATCCTACGGAACAAAAGATTCTTAACTTTAAAGCTAAAATGAAAAGCGGAAACAAATCCGACGAAACCATGAGTATTGAAGAAGCAGTTTGGAATATTGAGGCGGCTTTGA
>JAUVIG010000422.1 GCA_030592825.1 Chlorobiota bacterium
AGTGTTTATAATCAGGAGTTTACTTTTGTAAATGACTGATTGTAAACATAAGGATAACAGCTTGTGCCGAACTTGTTTCGGTAAAGAAATCGGACATTATGGACAAACACTATTTATTCAGGATTTTCTACTTTACCTAAAAAGACAACAGCATCAGTAGTAACTTCTCTTATTGCAAACAAAAACGGACGATTAAAATTTATTGTTATATTGTTATCACCGGCATCACAAGTAAAACTTATTTCAACAGAGGTAGCTGCCGCTGCTTCAGTGCCTTCTTCGTTTACTTCAATAAAAGTTTTATGTTTAACTTTTGAAATATATAATTGATAATTCGGATTTATTTTTGAGAAATTGGCTTCACCGGGCAAAAAAGCAATTGTCATTCCCATTGTAGTGAGAATATCATTTAAAGCTCTTTCAAATTCAAATGTAAATTTCGGTAAAAATACGTTTACTGAATTTATTTGGCTTAAACCGGATATCCAATTACTCCAATTCTCAGGGGAAAGTTCCGAAATAATATCATTAACGGTATTTTCATTGTTCGGCACAAAAAGCACCATTGTATAATTGCCTTGTCCGTAAGGCAGTTCGACAGATTTAAACAGATTATTGCTATAATAATTTAAATCAGCTTTCATCGACATTGTTTCAACTTGTTTCACTGTTCCGTCGGCAAGTGTAAAAGGCAACTCTTCTGTTTCCGATTCATTGAATTCGTAATGCCATATTCCCTTAAAATAAACAGCATTAATAAGAAACATAACTGTTTCCGGAGAAATATAATTAACAATTTCCGAAATTTTATTATTTGTTTTTTCAGCAACCCAATTGTTTATAATATTTTTAGCATCAGAATCATCGAAATTTAATGCTGCAACTTCTGCATCGTAATAATTTTGATTTGTTGATATAAAATCCTGCTCAACTTCAAAATCGTCTCTGTACCAAATCGAATTTGCTATAGATAATGTAACTTTTTCGTCAACAGTCTCCAATGCTTGAATTAAAAATTTGTACGATTTATTAATATCGTCAATCGAAAGTCCTTGTTTATTCAGAGTCTCTTCCATAGCAGTTTTTGTAGTACCGACCGCTCCGTTGTATATCATTGCTAATGCGAGTGCAACACTTGTAGGCGAAATCATAATATTATTTCCGGGTTCTTCCTCTTGTGTGATATTTTTCAGCAAATCGAAGCCGAATTTATTATCTGCCGAAATAATTTGTTTCCCTTTTTCTGTAAGTGTAATTTTTTTAGGATTCAGTTCTTGTACACTTTCCATATTTTTTTTTTCACATGATGAAGTAATAAAAAAGAAGAAAAGTCCGATAAAAATAATTTTGTCAATTTTCATTTTTTTCAAATTTAGTTAATATTTTATTTCTTCAATCTTTACGAAAATAATCGAAGAAGTGCTGCAAGAACTTTATTTTTTTTGCAAATTAAACTGTCAATTTTGTAAAACAGCTAAAATATTACGGCAATGAAAATATGAAGATTATTAGGACTTAGTTAATGTAATGTCAAATGTATTTTATCGTATTGATTGCTTCTCATCCGGTTGGCTGACAGCAAAGATAATACGGAACATTTTTCGATGCTTTCTTGCAAGAGCTAAATAGTCAAATTCAAATACTTAAAGCTAAAAAATTTCTATTTTCGGTTTTCTCATAATAAAATAAATAATCAATGCAATTAAAGGAAAAAAGAAAACCAATGCGCCCCATATCCACGGGTTCATATTTCGGGTTTTTGCATCCTGAAAAACCAAAACAACAACTAAAATTTGAAATATTATCGGAAGTAGTCTTGTCATAATATTTAATATTTGGTTATATCATTATTTTAATGGAAATATCTTTCTTATTTATTTGACTGACATTAAATGATTAAACACTATAATGATTAAATGCTTCCAGCCTGTCGACAGACAGGAAATAATTAAAACACAAATAGTTTAATTAATAATATCAAGATATGATTTTTTAATTATGGCTTTTTTTATTATAGCATTGTAGCATTTAATCATTATAGCATTAGTAAATATTTATATATTTTCTTCTCTTATTTTTCTGAATCGTTTTCTTGCTTCGGTTACATAAATACTGTCGGGATGTTCAAGCATCAACTTTTTATAGTATTCTGCAGCTTCTTCGATGTTTCCTGTTTTTTCTTCATATAAAACCGCCAATTTGAATATTGCAACATCCGATAAAATATCCCAAGAATATTCTGTAATTATTTTTTTATAATATTTTATTGCTTCTTCATAATTCTTTTGCTCTTCAAAGATTTCTGCTTTAAGTAAATATGCTTCATCAATCAGTTGATGCCCGATATTATTACTTATCAACGAATCCAGAACTTCAATTGCAATATCTTTTTTATTTCTGAAAACCAAAAGTTCTGCTCTTGCATAAGTTTTCATTGCTGTTTGTAGTGAGTCTCCTTCTGTATTATCGTCAATCAAAATTGAATAGAAAAGAGCATCATTTGCTACCGATTTTGAGGTACTTGCTTTCAATGCATCAAATTGTGCTTTTGCCCATTTAAAATTATTTGCATAATATGCCAGTTTAGCTTTTTTTAATTTTGCAATATCACCCAACATATTATCCTTATTATCCTTTTCGGCCTGACCGTATATTAATGCGGCATAGTCAAGATTGTTTTGATATACTAAAATATCTGCAAGTTCAATTTTGCATTTTGTTGCCAATTTTTTATCTAAACCTCGTAAATTCATTGCATGTGTAAGCAGTTTTTCGGCATCTTCGGGTTTATTTAACCAGAAAGTTTGTAAATGAGCCATATCTAATACACTTTGTATTGTATTAAATCCTATTCCGAGATTATTCAAAGTTGATAAATATTCTTCTTCCAATTGAAGAATTTCTTCCTCTGTTTTAATTGTTCCGTTCTTAACTTGTAAAAACCGGATATTTAATTTCCCGACTTTACTGTCGATATAATATGCTTTATTTCTGCCTTTTGCAATAATGTAGTTATATGCTTCCACAGCAGTTTCATAATCATTATTAGATTTTGCTGTTTCAGCCAAATCCAGAATCTTTCTTTCTCTTGAATGAATGCGTTTATCAATTGCAATTTCTTGGAAAAGAGCTTTTGAAAATTCTTTTCTTTGTATATAATACCAAATCAACATTCGGTTATACACAATTGAAGAACCGGAACGTTGTATTCGTTTCAATAATTCTTTCCTGAGAACATCTGCAAACTCATCATTAATATCTTTATTTATGAAATATTGCATTCTGTTTTGAACAATGCTCAAATTTCGATTCGATTCATTTAACCAATCTAAATATTCATTGATCATTTTATCAAACTGTCTTTGAATGGCATACAAATTTGCCAATTCACTTCTGAAATCTTCAGATGTTCTGTTTCTTCCTTTTAAATAAGTTTTTTCTGCATAATCATATTCTTGCCGTCTGATAAAAAAAGATGCCAGAGACCTCACAACAGAAGGATTATTATCAACTTTGCTTAATGCCTTTTCAAATTGATCGTTTGCTTCTTTAAGATTATCTTGTCTCTTGTATAAATATCCGAGATCAATTAAATAAGAAGGATCCTTTTTATGTTTCCTTATTTGTTTTTTTATTTCTTTTTCTGCAAGCTCAAACTTACTTTGTTCAATCAAGCAATTAGCATAATATGAAAAATATATCTTTGCTTGAGTTTTCTCAAATATTTTTTTAAAAAGTATTTCTGCTTTATCATAATCCTTAGTCCGATAG
>JAUVIG010000180.1 GCA_030592825.1 Chlorobiota bacterium
AAAACTATTAGAAAAAGTTCGTATGAAACCTATGAGTGAACAATATGCTGCAATAGACCAACTATATAATGAATGGACGGGTGATATCAGTAACCAAACAGATGATATTATTTTGATGGGATTTAAGGTATAACAATTTCATTTTCAATTTAAACTTTGTTTAATATTAATTTCTTGCGAGCATTTTTATATATTTGTAAAAAAAAGAAGATGAAAAATTTAGTTTATTTTGTAGTATTGGTTTTATTATTTAGTTGTGGTAATTCAGAAAACGATAATAACAACCAAGTTGAAGTTACTGAAGAGGAAAGTAACATTATTGAAAATTCTACTTCATTAAGTACTGAACAATTGATTATCGGAGACTGGATATGTACAATTCTTCAAGGTGGGGAATATATTTTTGATGATTTACATACCTTTAATGCTGACGGAAGTTTTTTATTTCAAGATGCAACTTATAAAGTTGAAGGTACTTGGGAATTAAGGGATAAAAATCTTGTTATTATCATAAATGATAAAGAAGAAATTTGGGGAGAAATTATTTCAATTAACGATAATAAATTTGTTGTAAAAGATGATGAAGGGAAAGAATCTGTATATAAGAAACATTGATTTGTTTAGGAAAAGTCATGAATTTTTTTCGATTTCCAAAACTTATATATCACAATTCTTTAATAAATGCACCATTTTTAATTACCGAATAACATTTTTGATTTAATTCGGCACATTCATTTTTCCATTGTTCAACTTTATAAAAATTATTTGAAGAATCGAATATTATCAACTTTACATCATAAAGATTTTTAACTTCAGAAATATTTACTTCTGTATTTTTTGATAGTATAATATAATCAATATTAAGCTTGTTGTTTGTTTGATAAAGAATTTGTTTTCTGTCATTAATAATTAGGAGTGCTTTATTATAAAACAAAAGATAATTTCCTGTTTTGTAAAGTCCGTTATTATTAAATTCTGTTAATGAAAGTTCAATAAATTCATAATCTGCCTTTCCCCTATGTAACCAATGATTCATAGGCCCGTATTTTATCTTTTGATCATTCAATATTGTACTGTCACTTATTAAATAATTGTTTTTACCCGAAATATTTATTGCTGTTTCACCTTTAATATTATAAACTATAAGTTCAGGATTTGAATTCACATAGATTTTAAATATTGAATTAATGCTTATCCATACAGCAACTATTGCTAAACTTAATTGGAGACTTCTTGCATTTTTATAAATAAGATAAAATGATATTGAGATTATTAAAGAATATGCAAAAACAATATCAAATGATGAGAACGGAATATTTTCGGTATGAGAAAAGGGTATTCTTTCAACAAGTTCAACAGAAGAATTAAGAGCTATTACTAAATATTTGAGAATATATGCAAATACATTTGAAACAAACGGTATTGCAGAGAAAATCAGCAGAAACACAGCTGCATAAATAATTCCGGTAGCCAAAGGAATAACAAAGATGTTTGTTATAAAAAATAAGTTTGGGAAAATATTGAAATAATATAAAGAAAAGGGAAACGTGCCTATTTGTGCTGCTATTGAAACAGCTGTTAAAGACCATATATAATACAGTATTTTGTTTTTAATTACAAACAAATCAGCAATTTTCGGTTGAAAAAAAATAATAGATAAAACCGCACAATATGAAAGTTGGAATCCGACAGATGTAATTTGGTACGGATCAATAATTAGAAGCACAAAAGCCGAAGCTGCTAAGGAGTTATAGATATCAATCCGCCTTTTCATAGCTTGGCCTAATATTACAAAAGTAAACATTACCGCAGCCCGTCTGACTGACGGCGATAATCCCGATAAAAGAGCAAAAGCCCATAACAGTGAAATTATTATAACGGCTTTCAACCAGCTTCCGTAATTGATATTTCGGTATTTTAGTTTATCTAAAATTTTTAAAAAGAAGTTGAAAAGAAAATATAAAATCCCGACATGAAGTCCTGATACAGCAAGAATATGCATGGCTCCGGATGAGACATATGATTGTCTCGTTTCTGTGTCTAACTCGCTTTTATCTCCCAAAGTCAGAGCTTGCAATACAGCCAACTCTTGTCCGCTGATATGAAACTTTTTGTATATACCGGCAAGTGTATTTCTTGCCTTAAATGCAAAGCTGAATATAAATAAACCCTCATCTTTTGCTTTTAATTGCCAGTTTTTTGCTTTGATATATGTTTGTCCCACTATGCCTTTTCTTAACAAAAATTCTTGATAATTAAATTCATTCGGGTTTCCCGAAGTTCTAACTTCATTAATTATGCTTTTAAAAAGTATTTTATCTCCGTATTCTAATGCTTTTGCCGGTTCTGATTTTTCAAGATAGACGATAATATCTTCATCTGATGAATAATATCGATTGTTTAAATAGTAATTTTTTAGTGTAATGACTGCTTTATAGCTGTTAGATTTTTCTGTTGCGGGTTCTGTAATAATTGCTTCTGCAATTATCTCTTCTCCGATATACTCAAAATTATTTTTTGTATTTACAGAAAGTAACAACGCTCCGGTAAGAAAAATTAATACGTTAATAATTACTCCCGGTAAAAATCTGTTCTTAAATGCTGAAGAAGAGTGATTTGCTTTATTTAGCAAGATAAAAATAATCAATAACAGAATTATTAAGTACGGATAATAATTTGTCTCAATTGAAAATCTGATCTGAAATATTATACCTAAAATAAAAGGCAGAATAAGCCTGATAAAAGGAAGTTGTTTTAAAATTTGAGTAAAACTTAAATACAAGGTTTTAAATTTATTTTATATTTTTCAGACAAATAATTTTATAAAAATAAGAACTTGTTTTATATTTGTTGATATTTTTTTGCATAAAATAAACAATTATGTTAAAAATTTTTATTGCTGAAGATGAAATAAAAACTCTTAATTCAATAAAAAATATTATTGAGAATTATTGTCCGGAGACTATATTATCCGGCTTTGCTCAAACAGTTGAAGATGCAATTTTATTTTTATCCGGAAATAAAATTGATCTTGCATTATTTGATATTAGTTTTCCTGACGGAACAAGTTTTGATATTCTCAAACAACTAAAATCTTATAATTTCAATATTATTTTTATTACTGCTCATGAGGAGTATGCTTTGCAGGCAATAAAATTCAGTGCAGCAGATTTTCTGTTAAAACCCCTTAATCCTAAAGAACTTATTGCATCAATACAAAAACTTCAGAATAAAAATCAAGAAAAACTGCAAAACCGATTAATGATTGAAACATTATTAACAAATTTAAATACTTCGAGAAAATCTTTTAAAAAAATTGTACTGAAAACAGCTGAAAGAATTCAAGTGGTTGAAATAAAAAATATTATAAGATGCGAGTCCGACAGTTCATATACAAGCTTTTTTCTGACAGGAAACAGAAAAATTATTGTTTCAAAACCGTTAAAAGAATATGACGGAATGCTGTCTGATGTAGGATTTATCAGAACACATAAATCTCATTTGGTAAATTTGAATTTTATTGCAAGTTACGAAAAATCAAGTGGCGGATATATTGTTATGAAAGATAAAACAAATATTTCTGTTTCTGTAAGGAGGAAAGAATTTGTCTTGGATATACTTAATAAAATATAATGGTTTGTATGAAAATAATTTATAAAAAATTCTCAATTTTATTTTTATTTCTGTTTATCATCTTTCATTATAATTTCGCTTCCGTAAATGACAGTATTCCCGATTATATAAAAAATATTACCGATACTTCGCAAATAGCAAAAATTATTAACCATGCAAAAAAGACAGCAACTTTTGATAAAGATTCTGCTTCAACACTTTTTATATTAGCCGAAATCGCAGCAATAAGTCTTGGGAATGAAGAAATGATAATAGTTAGTTTATTTGAACACGGTTATCATTTATTTCGTAACGGTGAACATGATAAAGCATTTAAGAAACTACAACAATCACACGATAAATCTTTTCAATTAAACTATGAAAAATACCTGTATTTATCGAAAATATATTTGGGGTCAATATATATATTTAAATCAAATTATAATTTGGCAACTGACTATTCTTTGCAATGTTTAGAATATTTTGAAAGGCAAAAGGATTATAAAGCAATTGCAGGTATGTACTTAAATTTAACTTATATCCAAGTAGAACAAAAAGATTTAAAAAAAGTGGAAGAATATGCAAACTTATCATATGAATACGCAATTTTAGCAAAATGTGATGAGTATATATCAAAGTCTCTTCTAAATATTGGTGAAATGTATTTTTTAAAGTCTGAATATTATGAATCAATAAATCATTACAGACAATCATTAAATATAGCCGAGAAAATTAATTATAATGATTTTAAAGTAACAATTTTTCTTAATATCGGAGCAGCATATACAGAATTAAATCAGTTGGACAGTGCCTTAATTTATGCAGAAAAAGTTGTTAACTATAAAAATTATAATGATGCAAGTATTTTTATTTTACCGAAAGGCTGTCTTTTATTAAGTGAAATTTATGAATTAAAAAAGGATTATAAAAGAGCGAAGAATTATGCTTATAAAGCATTAAAACACTCTGATTCTGCTCAAGTGTATCAGTTTAGTGCAATGGCATACGATTATTTATCTCGTATATATGCAAAATCAGGAGATTACAAAACAGCTTTTAAATACAAGGAAATTTATACAAAAATACATGACAGTATATTTACAGAAGAAAAATACAAAATTCAAAATGATTTAGAAGCAGTTTATGAAAATTCTAAAAAGCAGAAAACAATTGATGAGTTATCAAAAGAAAATGAAATTAGAGAATTGAAAAATCAAAGAACTGTTTTTATTGTATATCTTCTGATTTTTTTTATATTAATTGCAATCTTGACTGCTATATTATTATTCAGACAAAATAAAAATAAAGCAAAACACGAATCAATTGAACTTGAACAAAAACTGTTGAGAACTCAAATGAATCCGCATTTTATTTTTAATTCTATTTCTTCAATTCAAGATTTTATTTTAAATAATAACCCTATAGAAGCAAGTTCATATTTATCTGATTTTGCTAAACTCATGAGATCAATATTAACCAACTCTTCCGATAATTTTATTCCTTTGACAAATGAGGTTGAAACAGTTGAACACTATCTCAAACTTCAGCATTTACGTATGTCAGACAAATTTGATTACAAGATAATTGTATCTGAACTTATTGACAAAGAAGGTTATAAAGTCCCTCCTATGTTAATGCAGCCCTTTATTGAAAATTCAATTATTCACGGAATTATGAAAAAAGACGACGGGAAAGGATTGATTACTGTTTCATACAGTTTAAAAAGTAATTACTTGGTTTTGGAAACACAAGATAACGGAATAGGAAGACATCGCTCAAAAGAACATAATAGTTCAAATCATCAATCTAAAGCAGTTGACATCACTATTCAAAGAATAAATTTACTTTCTAAAAAATACAAGCAAAATATAACTTTTGAAATCATTGACCTTAAAGATACAGATAATAATCCTTCCGGTACATTGGTGCGTTTTATGCTTCCGATAATATAAAATTTATTATAAATACGTTAAACAATCTATCCGCAACGTTAAACAATTAATAACCGACGTTTACTAATTTGCTCTTCTGTTATTGTATTTCTATTCTTAACTTGCTTAAAAATTGGAATGAATAATCTTGATTGTCCGAATTATGCCTTGCATCTTGGTCATTATATTTGTTTCTTGAAAGAAATTAATTATTAGATGTTGCCCTTAACATGATACATTGGTTTGACGTGAAAATTAAGTATAAACTTTTTAAAAACATATAACCATGAAAAAACAAATAAACTTATTGATAATTATTGCTTTATGCATGATTTCAACAGGCACAAATGCCCAAGATTTAATTACAAAAACGGACGGAACTGATATTTCTGCAAAAGTTCTTGAAGTAACAACAAGCGTAATAAAATACAAAAAGTTTGAAAATCAAGACGGGCCTATTTACAATATTAAAAAATCGGATGTTTTAATGATCAGGTATGAAAACGGGACAAAAGATATTTTTAATGAGCCTGTTTTTACTGATAATGTTTCATCGGCAAATGAAAATACGTATGAAAATAACATTCAACTTGAAGATATTGGTAAAGGGGAAATGATTATCGGTGAAGAAATAATAATTAAAAAAATTACAAAAGGGCTTAGAAAAGGTGCTATATATTATTATCAAAATGATCGACAGCTATTTTATAAGAAGATGTTTAAAACACTTAAAACAATTGATGTTTGTGAAGAAAATATGGAGAAAGCAAATAAACGCAGAAATACCAAAATCCCCCTTATAATAATAGGGATTGTTACTTTTCCGGCAGGCACCTTAATATTAATGACACCAATAATAATTATCCAAAAAAAAGAGTCAAAATCACTTGAATTGGCAATAGAAGATTATAATAATTCCTTAAAATAAAAACAAAAAATCATGAAAAATCTATTAAACTCATTACTAATTATTGCTTTATGCATAATTTCAATCAGTACAAATGCGCAAGATATAATCACAAAAAAAGACGGGACAGATATTTCTGCAAAAGTTCTTGAATTAACAATTACCGAAATAAAATATAAAAGAGTTGATAATTTATCCGGACCGATATATACCTTACCGAAAGCAGATGTGTTAATGATAAGGTATGAAGACGGAACGAAAGATATTTTTAATGAAGTAGTTTCTTCTGAAAGTAAATCATTGCCTGATGACGAAATGTGTGAAAAAGGCAAAGAAGATGCAAAAATGTATTATAAAGCAAAAAAAACAGGAGCCGGTTGGACATTGGCAACCGCCGCCGTACCTGTAACTGCACCATTATTTGGATTGATACCGGCAATAAAATGCAGTTCTGCTGTACCTGCGGATAAAAATTTGAATTATCCGGATAAAGAATTGATGCAAAATACTGATTACAGCAGGTGTTATAAACGTCAAGCTAAAAAAATGAAAACAAAAAAAATATGGAAGTTTTATGCAATCGGTTCCGGTATTTATGCCGGAGCTTTAATATACAATTTTATTTTTGTTTTTAATAATTGAAAAATTCAAATGAAACTTTTTGCTTAGCCGGTTTTGAAATAAATGCAAAATTTAAATTATAAACATAAAAATCTCTTACGGAGGCTACACATGGTATGCTTATGATATTCCAAACGGAACTTGGGATATTTATATTGAATATTATAAAGACGGTGATTACAGAAATGAACGAGAAGAAGTGTATATTGAAAGAGACAGTTCAGGAAACGGATGGGCAGCAATTTGCTTAGTTGACAATTATGACTATTCTGTTTGTACCAAGCAAGG